>JBFIDI010000210.1:0-9485 GCA_041581405.1 Burkholderiaceae bacterium | reverse complement strand
CCCATGACGCTCATCTTCCGGTTTCTCAGACCCTTGCATGTCCTCGGCATCTGCGTCGCAGCCGTCGTGTTATCGGCCTGTACCGCTCCGAGGGCGAAGCAGGCCGAACAGGTGGCGCCGCCGGCGGTGATGGAGAGTTCGCTGCGGTATCAGAAGCAATACGTGCTGGCCGCCGGCGACCAGCTGGACATCGTCGTCTGGCGCACGCCCGAGGTGTCGCGCAGCGTGGTGATCCGCTCCGATGGCCAGATCAGCCTGCCGCTGCTGCAGGACGTAACTGCGGCGGGCCTGACCACGCGCGAGCTGGCCGACAAGTTGACGCAGCTGCTGTCCGCGCGATTCATCGATCCGCAGGTCGCCGTGGTGCCGACCCAGGTGCGCCAGGCCATGGTGTACGTGATGGGTGACGTGGGCAATCCGGCCGCGGTGCCGCTGCGCAATGCCGCCACGGCGCTGCAGGCGCTGGCTGCCGCCGGCGGTGTACGCAAGACCGGCGCCGAAGCCGACGTCACCGTGATCCGGCTGATGGAAAACGGCCGTCTTCGCGCCTTCGCCTTGCAGGGCCCCGACGATGGCCAACCCGCGCCGTATCTCACGCTGGCGGCCATGCCGCTGCAGGCCGACGACATCGTTTTTGTCCCCGAGAACGGTCGCAGCCAGGTCAGCCGGTTCCTGGACGACATCGTGCTCAAGCCCTTGCAGGTGTTCCTGACCTTCAGGCTCATTTCAGACAATTGACCGTAGGAGCAAACAAGAATGGAAAAAATGAAGATCGTGATCCTGTGCGGGGGCAAGGGCACGCGCGCCTATCCTTTCTCGGAGCATTTCCCCAAGGTGATGATGCCGGTCAACGGCACACCGGTGCTGGTGCACCTGATGCGCATGTATGCGGCACAGGGCTTCAAGGACTTCGTGCTGGCGGCCGGTCACCGCAAGGAGATGCTGCTGGACTATTTCGACGGCCGGCGGCTGGACTGGAACATCGACATCGTCGACACCGGCGAGGATGCCGACACCGGCGACCGCATCATCCGCTGCGGTGTCCATGTCGGCGAGACCTTCATGGCCACCTACGGGGACGGCCTGGGCAATGTCGACCTGCAGGCACTGCTGACCACACACAGGCGCCATGGCGCGCTGGCGACGCTGACGACCGTGCCGCTGCGTTCGCAATACGGCCTGGTGGTGTTCGACGACGCGGGCAAGGTCCAGCGTTTCGAAGAGAAACCGCTGGTGCGCGACTACTGGATCAACGCCGGTTTCTTCGTCTTCGAGAAGCGGGCCCTGTTCGACTGGCGCGGACACAACCTGGAACAGAACGTGCTGACCGACCTGGCCCAGCGCGGCGAACTGGGGGTCTACGAACACAACGGCTTCTGGAAATCCATGGACACCAGCAAGGACCAGAGCGAACTCGAGGCGCTGTGTACCGGCGGCCGCAACCCGCCCTGGATGGAGCCGCCATGGCGGGCCGAAACCCCGAGGGAAGAGGTGGTGGCAGGTGTCTGAATCAACGGTCGACTTCTGGCATGGCCGTCCCGTCCTGGTGACCGGGGCAACCGGGCTGCTCGGCAGCTGGCTGGTGCCGGCACTGCACCGGCACGGCGCCGACGTCACGGTGCTGGTGCGCGACGCGCTGCCGCGCAGCCTGCTGGTCGCCGACGGCTGGCTGGACAAGGTCAACGTCGTGCGCGGTTCGCTCAGCGACGACAGCCTGCTGCGCCGCGCCTTCGCCGAATACGGCATCCAGACCGTGTTCCACCTGGGTGCCCAGACGCTGGTGGGCGTGGCCAAGGTCGACCCGCTGGGCACGCTCGAGGCGAACGTGCGCGGCACCTGGCTGCTGCTGGAGGCCGCGCGGCAGGCCAAGGTGCAGCAGGTCATCGTGGCGTCGTCCGACAAGGCCTACGGCGACAGCATGCAACTTCCCTATCGCGAAGACCACCCGCTGCAGGGGCGTTTCCCGTACGACTGCTCCAAGAGCTGCGCCGACCTGATCTCGACCATGTATGCGAAGACCTATGGCCTGGGCGTGGCCATTGCCCGTTGCGGCAACCTGTTCGGCGGTGGCGACCTGAACTTCAGTCGCCTGATCCCGGGCGTGATCATGGCGACACTGCGCGGACAGCCGTTCAAGATCCGCAGCGATGGCTCGTTCGTGCGCGATTTCCTGTACGTCGAGGACGCCGTGCAGGCCTACCTCGAACTCGCGCAAGGCCTGGCCGCCGATGCCAGCCTGGCGGGCCAGGCGTTCAACTTCGGCCTGGAGCTGCGGCCCACCATGCTGGACCTGACGCACAAGGTGCTCGCGATCATGGAGCGCAGCGACCTGTCGCCGCAGGTGCTCAACGTGGCGTCGGCCGAGATCTGCGAACAGACGCTGGACGCGACCAAGGCGCGATCCGTGCTGGGCTGGAAGGCCCGCCACGGCATGGACGACGGCTTGCGGCGCACCGTCGACTGGTACTCACGCCACTTCGAGCTGCTGTCGACGCAGCGCTAGGTGGATACGGTTTTTTCTGTGATGACAAAGGGGTCCCCGATGAAAGTCTACATAGCTGATCTTCGTTACGACTACTCAGGGGTGGTTGCCAATGACTGCATGCCACTGGGTGTGGCCTACATGAAAGCGGTGATGGACCGCGAAGACAAGGACCGGGAGCTCGCGTCCCGGCTGTTCGTCTATCCAGAGAAACTGGCGAAGGCACTGGTGGAGGATCCTCCCGACGTGCTGATGCTGACCAACTACGTCTGGAACGAGGCGCTCAGCCACTACTTCTTCAAGCTGGCCAAGCAGGTCAACCCCGGCATTCTCACCGTCATGGGTGGCCCCAACATCTCGCTGGAGACGCCGCGCCAGTGCGCCTACGTCGAACGTTTTCCCGACCTGGACGTCTACGCGCTGGGCGAAGGCGACTTCCTGGCCTATGAGATCGTGCGCACCTTCCTCGACCAGGGCATGTCGCTGGACAAGCTCCGCGACATCGGCCTGCCCTCGAGCATCGTGCGCATGCCGGACGGAAGCGCCATCAGCCGCGAGATGCCGCCGCGCCACAAGCTGGTGCAGGAGATACCGTCGCCGTTCCTCAGCGGTGTGCAGGACGAGTTCTTCGACGGCCGCCTGGCCCCGATGATCGAGACCAATCGCGGCTGCCCCTTCACCTGCACCTTCTGCGTGCAGGGAACGCGGTACTACACCAAGGTGCACAACTTCCCGGTGGAGCGCATCAAGGACGAGATCCGCTACATCGCCAAGCGCATCAAGCAGTATTCGCCCAACATGGGTACGCTGCGCATCGCCGACAGCAACTACGGCATGTTCGAGCGCGACATCGAGATCAGCGAATGCATCGGCGAGATGCAGCGCGAATACGCCTGGCCCACCTTCATCGATGCCACGACCGGCAAGAACATGGCCGAGCGCATCATCAAGTCGGTCGAGAAGGTCGGCGGTGCGCTGATGCTGTACCAGGCCGTGCAGTCGCTCGACGAGGACGTGCTGCGCAAGGTCAAGCGCCAGTCGATCAAGCTCGACACCTACAAGACCCTGGAGGCCCACATGCGCGGGCGCGGCCTGCGTTCGGTGTCCGACCTGATCCTGGGCCTGCCGGGCGAGAGCCTGCAGACCCACCTCAAGGGCCTGCACCACCTGCTCGACACCAACATCCACCAGATGCACAACTTCCAGGCCATGATGCTCAAGGGTGCGGAGCTGGAAACGCAGGAGTCGCGCGAGATGTTCAAGTTCGACACGCGTTTTCGCGTGCTGCCCAAGAACTTCGGCGTCTACCGGGGCGACAAGGTGTTCGACGTCGAGGAGATCATCGTCGCCACCGACACCTTGCCCTACGAGGACTACATCACCTGCCGCAAGTGGCACCTGGTGAGCAGCGTGTTCTGGAACGACCAGTGGTTCGAAGACGTGGTGCGCTACACGCGCGGCCTGGGCATCAAGAACAGCGAATGGTGGTCGGCCATGTTGCCGGCGATGGAAAACGGTTCGCCCGAAGTGCGACAGTTCCTGGCCGATTTCGTCGGCGAGACCAATGGCGAACTGTTTCCCACACGCGAGGATTGCGTTGCGTTTTATTCGCGGGACGACAACTTCGAACGGCTCAAGCGCGGCGAGATCGGCGACAACCTGATGTACCGCTACCGCGCCATCGCGTCGTTTTTCCTGTGGGAAGGCATCTGCGCGTGCGCGATGGATGCGACGCGCCAGCTGCTGATCGACCGCGGCCATGCGGCCAACGTGCCCGACTTCGAGACCTTCTGGGCCGATTTCGGCACCTACACGCGCAACAAGCATGCGTCGGGCGATCGCAACGAGCTGCTGCTGTCGCCGGTGCGGGCGGACATGCAATACGACATCGCGGGCTGGCTGGCGCAGCCGACGCTGGGCTGCCCGTCGGAATTCCGCCTCGCCGAGCGGCAGCCCTTCGTGTTCCGGCTCACCGACGAGGCGCGGCGCGAGCTCAGTGCGGCACTGTCGGTGTGGTCATTGCACATCAAGGGCCTGACCAAGCTGGTGACACGCATCAACGTCGGCTGGCAGGTGCGCGAGTGTGTTCCCGATCACATCGAGGAGACTGCCGATGTCTGATGGCGGGGCATGCGCAGCAGGCGCTGCAAGCGGCTACGGCGCGGCCGGTGTGACTCGGCTCGCCTGTCCGTGAAGGTGGCATTGGCCTGTCCGACCATCGGTCAGACGCGCCGTGGCTACGAGCGCTTCTTCTGCGACCTGCATCGCGTCCTGGGCCCGGACATCGACACCCGCCTGTTCAAGGGCGCGGGTGAGGGCTCCGCGCGTGAGACCGTCGTACCGCACCTGCGTCGCACCGGGGTGTTGTCGCGATGGCTGCGCCAGCGCCTGGCCTACCGCCGCTACCAGCTCGAACACGCGAGTTTCGCCGCCATGCTGGCGCCCGCGCTGATGCGGGGCGGGTTCGACCTGGTGCATGTGATCGACCCGCCGCTGGCCCATCACCTGCACCGCCTGCGCCGGATCACGGGCCTGCGCTACCGGCTGCTGTACACCCATGGCGGGCCGGCCCTGGTCGACCCCGGCGCCGGCGTGGACCATGTGCACTGCCTGACGGAATCGGCCCGCACGCTGATGCAGGGACTGGGTGTGCCGGCAAGCAAGATGTCGGTGGTGCCGGTGGGCATGGATTTCCAGGCGTTCGAGCCCGCCGGCGAGCGCGCCGCGCTGCGGGCGCAATGGGACGTGCCGCTGTCCCAGGCCATGGTGTTGTGCGTGGGCGCCGTGAACCGCCAGCACAAGCGCATCGATCACCTGATCCGCGAGATGGCGGCGGCCGGTGGCGACGCGTTGTTGTGGCTCGACGGCAGCCTGCATCCCGACGGCGACCTCGAACTGCTCGCGCTCGGTCGGGAGTTGCTGGGGCCGCGGTTCCGCTACACCGAGGTCGAATCGGGCCGGATCGGCGAGTTGTACGGCGCCGCCGACCTGCTGGTGTCGGCCGCGGTCGACGAGAGTTTCGGCATGGCCGTGGTCGAGGCCATGTCCACCGGACTGCCGGTGCTGGTGCACGACAACCCCCACTTCCGGGCCTTGCTCGGCGATGCCGTGCACCGCGTCGACATGACGGAGCCCGGTGCGCTGGCCGCCGCGTTGCGGCGGCTGCTGTCGTCATCCCCGGTCGCGCCGCCGGCGCAGGATCCGCGCGCCGCGGTGGCCCGCTTCGGCTGGCCGGTGTTGCGCGACGACTATATCGACCTCTATCGGCGCGTTGCCGGTCCTCGCAACCAGACCTCTGAGCTAAACTGAAAACCGTATGCAATCCACGTGCTCTCCCAGCTGCCACGGCCTTGCCTGCAATGTCTGACAACATCTCCCGTCCACGGCGCGATGCCGACTCATTCGATGTGCGCGGCTCGGTGCGCAGCATCATCGACGCCGCCCAGCTGCACCGGCTGCTGGTGCTGGCGATCACGGTGCTGACGGTGCTGGTCGTCATCGTCTACCTGGTCGTCTGGCCGGCCACCTACCAGGCCAATGCCACCATCATGGGCGAACGCGACGTCGACTCGTCGCGCGACGCGTTCTACACCGGCTGGAACGTCTTTCGCAAGGATGATCACCGCACCGAACTCGAGCTGATGACCTCGGGCCCCGTGCTGGCCGAGGTGGTGCGCAAGCTCGACCTCAGCTACGACGACGTCTACCATCCGTTCTCCTCGCACCTGAGTTATCTGTGGGAACAGTCCTGGGTGGGCCGGAACTACCGCGCCGTCAAGGCCATGATCTGGCCGCCCGACCCGGATGCACCCCGACCCGAAGACCTGGAGTTCGCGCGTACCGTCGTCGACATGCATTCCGGCATCCGGCTCGATCCGGTCAACGAGGCCATCGTGGGCAACCTGGTCGTGCGTGGCCCGAACCGCCGCGTGGCGGAGATCGCCAATGCCATCGTCGACACCTATCTCGAACAGCGTTCGCTGCGCTACCAGAAAGAGGCGCAACAGGCGCTGGACGTGCTCAATCCGGAAGTCGAGCGTGCCGCGGCCCAGTTGCACGAACTCGAGCGGCAGCGGGTGGAATTCGCCAACAAGAACGGCCTGAGCTTCGATCTGCAGCGCGAGAACCAGGAGCTCAAGGCCTTGACCGAGATGGACACCATGATGGCCACGGCGCGCGTCAAGGTCGCCGCGATGGAGGCCGGGCTGGCCGAGCTCAAGCGGCAGCTGGCGGTCGAGCCGGCGACCCAGAAGACGGCCACCGTCTACGAGGCCGACGTCATCCGCGAGAGCCTGCGCGTCAAGCGGCTCGACCTGCAGACGACCATGCTGACGATGCGCAACCGTTATCGCGAGGATTCGCCCGAGATGGCGGAGCTGCGCGACAACCTGGCCCAGATCGACGCCATGCTGGCCGGCACCGCGGAGAAGGTCGAGAAGGCCAATACCGTGAGCCTCAACACGACGCAGCAGAACATGGCCGCCACCGCCAACAACATGCGGGCCGAACTGGCCTCGGCCAAGGCCAGTCTCGTCGCGATGGAGGCCGCCAGCTCGCGGCTGCGCGCGCGCGTGGCCCATGTGCCGGCGCTGCAGAGCAAGCTGCGCGAGTTCGACCGCGAACTGACCCTGGCCACGGAGAAATACAACCAGCTGGCGATCAAGCGGGCGCAGGCGACCGTATCGGCCGTCACGACCCGGGCCGCGATCCCGAGTATCCGTATCGTCGACTACGCCACGACGCCGTCCGAGAAGTCCTGGCCCAAGCCCAAGCTGCTGCTGCCGGCGGCCGTGGTGGTGGGGTTGATGCTTGGCATCGCCGCCGCACAGATCAAGCGGTTCGCCGCCGGTCGGGTGCGCCGCGGCTTCTGGGGCCGCCGCGGCGGCGATGCGCTGGTCTATGGCGTCGTCACCGCGGCCACCGACTGGCAGCCGCTCACCGTGACGGCCTACGACGGGGCCCGAGCCGGGACCCCGGCTGGCAGGGGGAACTGATGGCGAGCGCCAACACCCCGGAACGCCATGCCCAGTGGTGGCATCCCGTCGGCGGCTCGATCTCGATCGATGCCGGCGCGCCGCCGTATCGGCGCCTGGCCATTCAACTGCAGCACGAGCTGACCTCCGCGCAGTCGCCGCGCTCGATCCTGCTGGCGACGCCGAACCGCTCCGCGCTGGCGGCGCATGCCTGCCCCTGCCTCGCATATTGCCTGGCCGAGGAACTGGGCCAGAGCGTGTTGCTGGTCGACGCCAGCGGCAAGGACCGCGAACTGTCCCGGATACTGGGCTGCGAGAACCAGCAGGGTTATTTCGATCTGTTGAGCCGGCCCGAACTCGATCCGAACGACTGGGCGCTGCCGACGTCGCACAAGGGTGTGCATTTCCTGCCGGCCGGCACCCTGCCCACCGAAGCCATGGGACGGCACCAGCAGGCCATTCCCGGCTTGCTCGAGCGGGTGTTGCACAAGCACGACTTCGTCGTGCTCTCGGGCGGGTCGGTCCTGCACGACACCGCCGCGCTGGCCGCCACCCCCCATGTCGGCACCGTGCTCCTGATGCCGGTGGAAAACGAGACCCTGGTCTCCGACCTCGACGCCGCGCAGAAGGCGGTACGTTTCTGCAAGGCACGGCACGTCGGTGTCGTCATGGTCGACGGGCGCTCGCCGCAGGCCTGAGGCCCATCGCCGCGTCCAGCGCCAACGGGGACCGTTCACGCCATGCGCAGCACCCTGCAATTCCTGCGCAACGCCGGCGACACACGATCCGCGCTGGTGACCCTGGGCGCCGCGATGGTGGCGGCGCTGGCCGTGCTCGTGGTGGCCGGCTCGGGCAGCGTCAAGGTCATCGGTGCCGCCATGGCCGGCTGCATGTTCCTGGCCGGCGCGATCGTGTCGGGCAATCCACGCCTGTTCAGCCTGTACGGGCTGATGGTGGCCGTGCCGTTCGACCTGAGCAAGCGTTTCGGGCCGATCATCGCCAAGATGGGCGGCGAGACCTCGCTGCGCGTCGAATTCAGCGACGTCTTCCTGGTCGTGTTGCTGGCCTACATCGTGCGCGATCTCGCGACCGGTCGCCTGGGCGGGCTGCGCATTCCCAAGATCACCTACATCTGGCTCGTCATCGCGGGTTTCGGCGTTGCCGCGGTGTTGTGGGGCACCTACCGGCTGACCGCGGCGCACGAGGTGGTCCGCATGTTCAAGGTGATGCTGCTGTTCATCGTGGTGTGCAACGAACTCGGAACCCCGCAGCGCCTGTTGCACTGCGCGGCGGGCCTGTCGCTGGGGGTGTTGCTGCAGGCCATGGTGGGCATGTACCAGTACATCACCCGCCAGCACCTGGGCCTGGACATCCTGGGCGAGACCGGGGCCGGCACGACGGACCAGCTGGCCGCGGATTCGGTGCGCGCCCAGGCCGTCTTTCGGGTGGGGGCCTTCCTCAACCACCCCAACATCTTCGGCGCCTATCTCGCGGCCCTGCTGCCGATGAGCCTGTCGGTCTTCCTGCTCAAGAAGGGCGGGCTGATGAAGTTCATGTGCATGCTGGCCGCGGCGCTCGGGTCGGCGGCGCTGATGGCCAGCCTGTCGCGTTCGGGATGGCTGAGTTTTGCCGTCGCCTGCCTGGTCCTCGTGGTGCTGGTGTTGCTGCACGGCCGCCTGCGCATGAAGGTGCTGCTGCCGGCCGGCGCGGCCGCGATGGTGCTGGCCGTCGTGCTGATGGCGTTCTCGGGGCCGATCATCACCCGGATCTTCGAGAGCAAGCCCGACGCGATTCTCGGTCGCGCCGAATACAACCGCACGGCCGCGGGCATCATCGCAGCCAGGCCGTGGCTGGGCCATGGCCTGAACAGTTACGTCTACGTCGCCCCGCCCTATACGCGTTACGGCCCGCGCAAGGCGGCCGACGTCTACGAGAACTGGTTGCCGCCCGTGCACAACATCTATCTGTTGTGGACCGCGGAGACGGGTTACATCGGCCTGGGCATCCACCTGGCGCTGCTCGTGTCCTTG
>JBFIDI010000209.1:0-9505 GCA_041581405.1 Burkholderiaceae bacterium | reverse complement strand
TGGGCCTGCACCGATACGTCGAGGGCCGACACCGGTTCGTCGCAGATCAGCAGGTCCGGACTCAGCGCCAAGGCCCGCGCGATCCCGATACGCTGGCGCTGGCCGCCGGAGAAGCTGTGGGGATACCGCCGCAGGTGGCGCACGTCCAGTCCGACCAGGCCGATCAGTTCCTTGACACGCTCGAAACGCTCGTCCGGGTCGCCGATGCCGTGGATCACCAGCGGCTCGCTGACGATGTCGTGCACCGTCATGCGCGGGTTGAGCGAACCGAACGGATCCTGGAACACGAACTGCACGCGGCGACGGTATTCGAACAACTCGGCGCCCTCGAGCTTGAGCACGTCGCGCGGCTGGCCACGATCGTTGAAGATGATCTCGCCGCTGTCCGGCATGCCCGCGCGCAGGATCATCTTGGCGGTGGTGGTCTTCCCGCAGCCGGACTCCCCCACCAGGCCCAGGCATTCGCCGGGAGCGACGTCGAAGCTCACGTCGTCCACGGCGATCGTCTCGCCACCGGGCTTGGCGCCGAACAGCGAGGTCTTGCGCGTATGGAACCGCTTGCACAGGTTGCGCACCGACAACATCGGCTGCAGGGCATCGATCACCGCCGGCGCATGTGCGTGCGGCCGGGTCAGGTGACCACCGGTGCCGACCTGGATCTCGCGGATCGGCGTCAGGCGTTCGCCCGGCTCCATGTTGAATCGCGGCACCGCACGCAGCAAGGCCTTCAGATACGGGTGGCGCGGATCCTCGAACACGTCCTGCAGCGTGCCGGCCTCCATCACCTTGCCGTGGTAGAGCACGACCACTTCGTCGGCGACGTTGGCGACGATGCCCAGATCGTGGGTGATCATCATCATCGCCATGTGCAGGTCGCGCTGCAACTGCTTGATCAGCTGCAGGATCTGCGCCTGGATCGTGACGTCCAGCGCCGTCGTGGGCTCGTCGGCGATCAGCAGGGCCGGCCGGCATACCAGCGCCATCGCGATCATCGCGCGCTGGCGCAGCCCGCCGGACAACTCGAACGGATAGGTATGCTCCGCGCGCACCGGGTCGGGAAAACCGACCAGGCGCAACATCTCGACCACCGCGGCGCTGCGCTCGGACTTGCCGATGCCCGACTGGTGCAGCGCCAGCGCCTCGCCGATCTGGTTGCCGATGGTGTGCAGCGGCGAGAGCGCGGTCATCGGCTCCTGGAAGATGATGGAGATGGTGCCGCCGCGGATGGCCCGCATCTGCTGGCTGGCCATGTCCAGCCGCGCGATGTCGACCACGGTGTCGGGAGAACGCGGGTCGCGCAGTTCGATGGAGCCGTGCTCGATACGCGCCACCTTGGGCAGGATGCCCATGATCGACTGGGCGACGACGGACTTGCCCGACCCCGACTCGCCGACCAGGGCCATCGTGCGACCGGCCGGGATCCGGAACGAGACGCCGTCGACCGCCTTGACCAGGCCCGCGTCGACGTCCAGGTACACCTTCAGGTCCCTGACCGTTAATACGTTAGACATGTCCAGTTGTGTGTGACACCCGTTGCGTCCGTCCCATACATGCTTGCCTGCGAAAACCAGCTCATCGACACCAGATGCCGTCTCGTCAAGGCCCATGGGCGCCCCCACCCGCGACAGTCGTCAATGAGTATAGAAGATGGATTTTGCGCGAACCCCCGGTATTTGCCCGCGACTGGAGCCGAAAACAACAATCATGCCGCCTCGTCGCGCCCGCACCCGAACACGGCTTGCGGGCCGAGCCACACCACCGCGTCGTGGTCGCGCGTGCGCTCGAACAACTGCGACAGGAAGCGCCAGCTGGCCTCGTCATGGACCAGGTGGTGGCTCAGGAAGCCGGTGGGCTCGCCCGCATCGGCCCGGCCTTCGCGGCGGGCCTGCAGGTGGGCCGTGGCGGCACGCAGCGCCGGCTCCTCGCCGACGAAACCCCGCGAGCCGTGCCAGTCGATGATGTCCACGTGGGTGTTGACCTGCACCAGCCCGGGTATCGGCGAGCCCGCCTTGCGCGGACCGAACCGGCTCAGGCCGCGATAACCGGCGCCCGCCAGCTGTTCCAGCAGCGCGACGGATCCGATGCGGTTCCACGGCGGCACCAGCACCGGCAAGGTCAGCGGCCCGGCAATCCGCGCACGGGCCAGGCGCAGGCGCTGCAGCGCATCGGCCACCGGCTCGGACGCCGGAAACTCCGTCTTCTTCTCGTCCACGCCATTGCGCCGCACATGGTCGGTTCCGTGCTGCAGGATGCGGACCCAGCGGGCGTCCTGCTGCAGCACCGGGGCCTCGACCCCGTGCGCGACCACGGCCAGCGCCAGTGGCACCTGTGTGCTGGCCGACAGCTCGACCAGCCGGTCCAGCGCCGGATCGGCATGGCAGGCGTCGTCGTCGCGCCACCAGAAATCGACCGTG
Source organism: Burkholderiaceae bacterium (assembly GCA_041581405.1). Lineage (GTDB taxonomy): Bacteria > Pseudomonadota > Gammaproteobacteria > Burkholderiales > Burkholderiaceae_C > CAISIP01. The sequence continues at coordinate 7,091 of JBFIDI010000209.1, read as the reverse complement.
CGCCCGGCATCGCGCCAGCGCGCGATCTCGTCAAACAGTTCCGACCAGACCGGTGTCATTACATCTCCCTCATGCCGTTCGTTGCGACAACCAGCCCCGCACCAGCGCCGCGCTCGCGTCGGCGCCATCGAATCGCACCTGTCCCGGCGCCATCGGAGCCCGGCCGGCCGCGCGGTCGACCGCCAGCGCCAGCGATGCCGGCGTCAGTTCACGCTCTGCCACCATGTCGATCCAGCCGCGCTCGGCCAACACGCTGGCGCGCAAGGTCTGCTCGCTCTCGGAGCCACCGGCGAACGGCACCATCACGGCCCGTGCGCCCGCCTGCAGCGTCTCCATGACGGTGTTGTAACCCGCCTGGCTGACCGACAGGCGGCAGCGGCGCAGCAACTGCGTGAAGTCGGCCCGGTTGCGCTCGACGACGACACCGTCGCCATGCAGGCTCCGTGCCAGGGCGTCGAGCCCGGCGAACGCGGGCGCCCCGATACCCGCGCCCGCCAGCACCCGCCAGCGCACATCCGACAACCGGCTCAGGCCCCGCGCGCGAATGGCGGTCTCCAGCAACACCTGCCCGACCGCCCCCCCGCCTGCGGATACCAGCACCTCGCCGCGCCCGTCCTGCCCGTCCCCGGACACGCCGCTGTCGGGCATCGGGTCGACCACGTAGCCGGTGTAGTGCAGGCGCGCACCGAGCGCGGGCACATGGGCGAACGTACGCTCGAACGGGACCAGCGACGGGTCCCCATGCACCAGCACATGGTCGAAATAACGATCGAACAACTCCAGCATGCGCAGCTGGCGTTGCGGATCCTTCTGCCCACCGCCGAGCACGTCCCGCACCGAGGACACGATCAGCGGCGGATCGAGCGCCTGCCGGGCCGCGTCCAGCAAGGGCAGCAGTTCGAAGCGCATCTGGCGGCGGCCGAACGGAAACAGCTCGACCAGCAGCAGCTGCGGATCGGTCTCGCGCCACAATGCCAGCAAGGCGTCGCGACGCTGCTGGCGACGGGTATCGTCCACCGGACGCCCGCATTCGTCGACCAGCGCCTTGAACCCCAGGTCGGCCGCTGCCACGGGCGGCAACTGGACCCAGCGCGAGAGAGTCGGCACCAGGCCGGGCACGGGCAGGCCGCCACTGACCAGGGTCACCGCCAGCCCGGCGCGGCTCATCGCGTCGGACAACAGGATGGCGCGCTTGAGATGGCCGGTGCCCAGCAGGTGCTGGACGTAGACCAGGACCCGTGGGCGCGTCATGGGCACGGGCCTGAAACCGCAATCGCGTCCAGCGGCAGGTTCAGTCGTTGCACCTGTGGCATGCCGTCCGCGTCCAACGTGAACAGCTGCAGCGCGTTCCAGTCCAGCTTGGCCGGCGGCTTGCCCAACATGTTCCAACCGGTGGCCTGCGCGAACACGACCCGCATCACGCCGCGATGCGTGATCGCCAGCGTAGACGCGCCGGCCGCCGCGCGTTCGCGCAACCACGGTCGCACGCGTTGCCAGACCTGGCGCGGACTCTCGCCATCGGGGGCCATGAAGTCCCAGCCACGCGCCTCGTTCTCGGCCATGGCCTGGCCCAGTTCGGCACGCAGGTCGGCCAGCCGCCGGCCTTCCCATCGACCCCAGGCCATCTCGATCAGGCGTGGCTCGATCACGGGCACCAGCCCCAGCTGCGCCGCGGTCTGGGTGCAGCGCTGCAGCGGGCTGCTGAACACCGGCATGCCGGCACAGGGCCCGGGCAGGGCCTGCCGGGCCAGCGCCGCGCGTGCCCGCTCCGTCAGGCCGATGTCGGTTCGGCCCTGCACCTGCTTGTCGCGGCTCCACGGTGTCTCGGCATGGCGCAGCAGCGCCAACGTGACGGTCATGGATGTGTCACTCCTGCTCCGGCATCGATGTCGCCGGTGGCGCCCCGGTGTCCGGACCCGGTGTCGGCACGATCCCAGGGGCCGAGCAGGACCCGCAGCCGTGCCGCGGCCTTTGCCAGGCTGCGCTGCTCGTCGACGAATTGGGCCGCGGCACGCCCCATCGCGGCACACGTTGGCGCATCCGTCAGCATGGTGCGCGCACACGCGGCCAAGGGTGGCGCAGCCGTGGTCTCGGCCAGCCATCCGGTGACGCCGTGCAGCACCACGTCCGGCACGCCGCGCGTGGCGCACGACACCACCGCCGTCCCGGCCGCCTGGGCCTCGAGCATCGCCATGCCATAGGCCTCGTTGACCGCGGGCCAGATACACAGATCGGCGGCCGCGTAGACGGCCGCCATCACCCGCGCGTCGCAGGCGCCAAGGAAATGGACACGACCGGGCGCCGCATCCGACAGCAGCGCCTCGACCTCGGCGCGTGCCGTGCCGTCGCCGGCCACCAGCACCTGCCAGGGCAGATCGGACAACAAGGCCAGGGTCTGGGCCAGTACGCCGTAGGAAGCCAGCTTGTCGCCGGGGCGCATCATCGCCGCCACGACCATCCATGGCTGGTCGTCCGGCAAGGTACACGCGGCCCGCAGCCGTGCCCGCACCAGGCTGCGCTTGCGCGCCGCGCGCCGGTAAGGCGCCGGATCGAGGAATGGCGGCAGGCGTTCGATCCGGGCCGACGCCGGTGCGGCCCGGCGCAGACCGGCAACGTCATCGGCGGTCGGACACAACAACAGGTCGGCCTGCTGCAAGGCCTCGAGCACGGCGGCCTCGCCCATGGCCCACGGCCCGGTCAGGCGCTTGGACGCATGGGAGGCTTCGGCGACCACGTACGGCAGATCCAGGGCGGCACACACCGCCGGCCCCAGCCAGTCCGGCGCCTTGTAATACAGGTGGTAGGTGAACCAGAGGTCGGGACGCGCATCGGCATCGCCATCGCGCCAGCGGTCGATCAGGGCCTGGGCTGCATCGCGCCCGGCCTGGCGCAGCTCTTGCTGCCGCGCGGGGTCAGCGCTGCCATCGAAGCTGCGCAACTCGGAGACCAGTTCGACGCTGTGGCCCGCCAGCCGCAGCGCGTCCATCAACAGCCGCGCCACCCGGCGGTCGCCGGACGCCGTGGGGTGTGTCGGCGCCTTCAGCGGCGCGTAGAAGGCGATGCGCATGCGGCATTGTAGGAGCCGGCCCGCGGGCCGCGCGAGCGACGGCGCCCCGTACAATGGCGCCGCCGGCGGCAGCCACCGATGCCACCGGCCATCGACGCCGCTCGCCGGCGCAACGCTTCGCCTTCTGGCTCCCATTCACCGGCGCTGATCCCATGTGCGGCATCTTTCTTGTTCTCGAGCGCGGCCGTGCGGTCGACCCGGTTCGCGCCGAAGCCGCGACCGCGCGCCTGCACCACCGCGGACCCGACGGGCACGGACACGACCGTTTCGAATGGCTGGTGCCGACGGTCGACGGCACTATGCCGGTATCGGGGTTCCTCGGCCATACCCGCCTGTCCATCCTGGATCCGGTGGCACGCTCCGACCAGCCGTTCCGGCGTCGGCAGCACACCCTGGCCTACAACGGCGAGATCTACAACTTCCGCGCCTTGCGCACGGCGCTGGCGCGCCGCGGTGCCACGTTCGACACCGAAGGCGATACCGAGGTCCTGCTGAGCCTGCTGGCCCATGAAGGCGTGCCGGGCCTGAACCAGGCCAATGGCATGTGGGCCCTGTGCCTGCTCGACGCCGAACGCCACCGGCTGACCGCGGCACGGGACCGCTACGGCAAGAAGCCGCTGTTCTACTACCGCGACGCTCACACCCTGTGCATGTCATCCGAGATCGGCCCGCTGCTGCACTACCTGGATCGGCGCCCCGGCATGGTTGCGGCCGACCTGGACAACTTCCTGCGTGATGGCTGGGCGTTTCCCCATGCCGACGGAACGACCCACCTGCACGGCATACGCCAGGTCCGCGCCGGTTGCGCGATGGAGGTGGATCTGCGCAGCTGGAGTTGCGACGAACGGCCCTACTTCGACCTGGCGGACCATGTCGCCAATGGGGACCGCGATCCCGGACAGCTGTCGGAGCTGCTGCGTGACGCGGTCCGTGCGCGCCTGGTCGCCGATCGCAAGGTCGGCCTGCTGTTGTCGGGTGGCGTCGACAGCTCGCTGATCCTCGCGGTGCTGGCCGACCAGGGCCTGACCGAACAGGTGACCTGCTTCACCGGCGACGCCGGCAAGAGCGACGATGCCCGTTTCGCCGGCGCCTGCATCGAACAACTGGGGCTGCAGGCGGTCCGCTTGCCGCTGGATTACGGACAGGCCGGCATGGACAGCTTCCTGGCGGTCTGCCGGCACCAGGAAAAGCCGTTCCCGTTCATCGGCAATGCATTGGCGATGCCGCAGCTCTACGCCCATATCGCCAGCCACGACGTGCCGGTGGTGCTCGACGGCACCGGTGGCGACGAGGTGTTCGCCGGATACTGGCATCGTTATTTCCGCTTCGCGGCGCACGAGGCCTTGCGCGCCGGCGACGCGGACTGGGTCGCCCGCGTGCAGGCCGACAACGCCGACGATCCGCGACTGCGCGACATCATCGCGCGTGCGCTGCATACGATGGCGCCCGGCCAGGAGCCGCCGGCGCGCCCCAGCGGACTGAGCCGCAACGCAGAAGATCCGGCGGACCTGGACGAGTTCGTGCATGCCGACGTGCGCGAGGCTGCGGAGCGCGACGTCCTGGCGCAATTGCGTGGCAGCCTGGCCCAGGCCCTGGTGCTTGATGCCGGCGAAGGTCGGCTGCACGAGTGGTTGTGGCAGAACGACCGCAACGCGATGATGTCGGGCATCGAGAACCGCAGCCCGTTGCTGGACTGGCGGCTGGCGCCGTACATGGCCAGCGGTTATCGCAACGGCTTTTGCGGGCCGTGGAACAAGCCGCTGCTGCGCGGCGCGTTTCCGCTGCCGCTGCCGACCCAGTGGCGCCGTGACAAGCAGGGATTCCGCTGGGTCTACCACCGATTCCTGCGCAACCATCGCGACCAGGTGCTGGAACTGATCGCTGCATCCACCGTGTTGCCACAGCGCGTGGACACGGCGCGGCTGCTCGATGCGGCGCGGAGGGATCCCGCCTACCTGGGCAGCAGCCTGCTGCACCGGATGTTGTGTATCGCAGGACTGGAGCAGACCGGAGCCATCGGCGGCATCGCCCAGACGCACTGAGCGCGGCGCTCAGTTCGGGACGCGCGCCGGCAGGCCGAACTTGGCGGCCAGCCGGTCCAGGTTGCCCTGCAAGCCGAACTCCGCGTTGACGCGGGCCCGGCCCGCCTCGGCCAGCGCGCGCCGACGCGCCGGGTCGCGTATCAGCTCCTGCAAGGCGCGGGCCAGCGCCTGCGGGTCCTGCGGCGGCACCATCAGGCCGGTCTCGCCGTCGATGATCAGTTCATGGATGGCGGACACGTCGGTGGCGACCACCGGCACGCCCTGGCTCTGCGCCTCCATCAACACGTTGGGCAGGCCGTCGCGGTCGCCGTCCTCGGCGATCCGGCTGGCCAGCGCGAACAGGTCGGCGGACTGGTACAACGTGAGCAACTCGCCCTGTGCCATCGCGCCGCGCCACGTCACCCGCCCGCTCAGCCCCAGCGCGGCGGCTCGTTGCTCCAGCTCGTTGCGCAGCGGCCCGCCGCCGACATGCACCAGGCGCCAATGCAGGTCGTCGGGCAACAAGGCCAGGGCCTCCAGCAGGATGTCGGTCCCCTTTTTCTCGACCAGGCGGCCGACCGACAACACCGTCACCGGATCGTCGGCGGCACGGCCGTCGCGCGGCTTGCGCGTGCCGGTCGGAGCGGCGAAACGGTCCAGGTCCAGCCCGTGGTACACGAGTTCGACGCGCCCGGGCGGCGCCAAGCCGGCCAGGTAGTCGCGATTGGTCGCGGTGCAGGTGACCAGCCAGTCGCAGGACGCCAGCTTCTCGCGCAATTCCCACTGCGGCGAGGTCCAGATGTCCTTGGCATGGGCCGAACCGGACCAGGGCAAGCCGCGGATCGTGGCGCAATACCGTACGACCGACGCCGGCGTGTGCAGGAAATGCGCATGCACCCGCACCACGTCGTCCGGCAATTCGGCCGCCAGCACCAGCGCCTGGCCGAAACGCCGGATGCGGTTGGCCGTGCGGTCGCGCCACAGGTCGCGCAACCAGTCGCGCCAGGCCTGCCCATACCCGGGCCTGCGGCGCACCTGCCACCACGCGCGCAGCACCCGCTTCGGATCGTCGCGCAGGTATTCCGGCAGGTACAGCACCGGCGCCCGGATGCTGGCGTGGATCGGGTGGACCTGGGAATCCGTCGGATGGCGCAGCGACGCGATCAGGATCGGCAGCCCGCGCTGTTCCAGCGCGGCGATCTCCTGGGCGATGAAGGTTTCCGACAGGCGCGGATAACCCTTGAGGACGAAGGCGACCTGACCCGGCCGCCCCCGGTGTGCCGGGTCAGCCAATACGCGCCACCCGTGGTTCGCCGGCCTCGTCGTCGACCTTGTGCACCCAGGGCTCGACCAGCTTGGCGACGTTGGGCAGGCCTTCGAGCAGTCCCGGCACGACCGCCTTGGAGGGCAAGGGCTGGCGTGGCAAGGCGCGCAAGGCATCGGCCATCACGGCCGGATCGCGCGCGCCGTCCTCCAGCAGCATGCTGACCAGGCCCAGGCTGGCCGCGCTCGACGCCCGGATGAACTGCTCCAGCCGCGGCTTGGTGCGCGGAATGATCAGCGCGCGCTTGTCCAGCGACAACACCTCGCAGAAGGTGTTGTAGCCGCCCATGGCGACCACGCCGCTGGCGCCGGCAACGAGCGCCTCGAGGTTGTTGTGGAAGGTGATCGCGTCCACCCGCTTGAGCCGGGCGGCGCGGTTCATGAACTCGGTCTGCTTCTCCGGCTGCATGAACGGCCCCAGCACCAGCAGGGCCGGATACGGCAGCAAGGGGTCGTGCTCGTAGGCGCGCAGGACCCAGTCGATCAACTCCTCGCCATCGCCGCCGCCGCCGGTGGTGACCAGGATGTAGGGCTTCTTCGTGATCTCGGGCAGGCGCGGCGGCGCGCCGCCGGTGGACACCTCGCGCGCCAGGTAGCCGGTGTAGGTGATCTTCTTGCGCACGCTGGCGGGCAGCGTGATGCCGTCGAGCGGCTCGCAGATCTGCGGCAGGCCGTAGATC
>JBFIDI010000208.1:0-9565 GCA_041581405.1 Burkholderiaceae bacterium | reverse complement strand
TTCTCGAAGGCGCTGTCGCGTTGGAGTCGCGATTTTAGGCGGCAGTGGCGGACGGGACGCCATAATCATTCGATGAACCTGATTACTGGAGACTGAGCCATGGCTTACAGCATCGATCTCTCGGGCCGCGTGGCCTTCATCGCCGGGGCCTCCAGCGGCCTGGGTGCGCAGTTTGCGCGCACCTTGTCCGATGCCGGCGCGGCCGTCGTGCTTGCCAGCCGCCGTGTCGAGAAACTCAAGGAACTGCGGGCGCAGATCGAAGGCGCCGGCGGCGACGCCCACGTGGTCGAGCTCGACGTGACCGACCACGATTCCATCAAGTCCGCCGTGGCGCATGCGGAAACCGAAGTCGGCTCCATCGACATCCTGGTGAACAACTCGGGCGTCAGCACGACGCAGCGCCTGCAGGAGGTGAGCGAGGACGACTACGATTTCGTGTTCGACACCAACGTCAAGGGTGCGTTCTTCGTGGCCCAGGAGGTCGGCAAGCGCATGCTGGCGCGGGCCCAGGGTGCGGCACCGGGCACGTTCCTGGGCGGGCGCATCGTCAACATCGCGTCCATGGCCGGCCTGCGCGTCCTGCCGCAGATCGGCGTGTATTGCATGAGCAAGGCGGCGGTGGTGCACATGACGCGGGCCATGGCGCTGGAATGGGGCCGGTTCGGCATCAACGTCAACGCCATCTGCCCGGGTTACATCGACACCGAGATCAACCACCACCACTGGGACACGGAGCAGGGGCGCAAGCTGATCCAGATGCTGCCGCGCAAGCGCGTCGGCCAGCCACAGGACCTCGACGCCTTGCTGGTGATGTTGTGCTCCAAGGAGAGCCACTTCGTCAACGGCGCGGTGATCGCCGCCGACGACGGATTCGCCGTATGAGGCTGACGCTGCCCGCTCACAAGAAGCGGGTGTTCGAGAGCACGGTCCCGATCCGCTGGGGCGACATGGATGCGATGGGGCACCTGAACAACACCACGTATTTCCGCTACATGGAGATCTGCCGCATCGACTGGATGGCGTCGGTGAAACTCCTGCCCAGCGATGCCGACGAAGGCATCGTCGTCGTCAATGCGTTCTGCAACTTCTACCGCCAGCTGACCTATCCCGGCGACGTGCGCCTGACGATGTACACCAGCGACCCGGCGCGCACCACCTTCGAGACCTGGGTCACGATGGAGCGCACGGACGAACCCGGCGTCATCTGCGCCGAGGGTGGCGCCACGACGATCTGGGTCGACATCCCGAACCAGAAGGCCAAGGCCTTGCCGGACTGGCTGCGCGCGCTGGTCAGCTGAGCGCCGTGCCTGGCGTGGTGCAACCGTCAGGGTGCCGGCCCGGCGGGTACCGCGTGGCGCAAACCGGCCAGCAGTGCGTTGACCGAAGCCGAGCGTTCGAAGCGGCGGTGCACCACGAGCAGCTCGGATACGTCTGCGACGTCCTGCAGGGCACAGAACGCGACGCCGCTGTGGCGCAACATGCGTGCCGAAGCCGGTAGCAGCGCGACGCCCAGACCGGCAGCCACCAGGCCGATGGCCGAACTCATCTCGTTGACCACCATCGTGCGCCGAGGGCTGAAGCCGGCTTCGGCGAGCACCTGGTGCAAGGTATGGCCGAGTGACATGCCGGGGGGATCCTCGGGCAGCAGCAATGTGTCCAGGGCCAGGTCCTCGAGCCGGATCTGTGCGGCTTCGCCCAGGGGATGGCCGGGTGGCAGCACCGCGATCAGCGGCTGTCGCGCCAGCACGAAGGACTCGCAGCCCGGTGGCAGCGCCGGCAACGGGCCGCGCGTGACCGCGATGTCGGCCTGCTGGTCGTGCACGGCCTGGGCCTGGACGGCGGCCAGGCGCAGCAGCATCTCGATCTGTACGTCGGGATGGTCGGACCGGAAATCGGCCAGCGCACGCAGGAATGGCTGCTCGGCCAGCGCGCTGCTGACATAGGCGATGACCACGGTGCCGGTCTCTCCCCGCGCCGCCCGCTGGGCGGCGGTGCGGGCCTGGTCAGCATGGCGCAACGCCGCACGGGCCTCATGCAGGAAGGCCTCGCCGGCCTCCGTGAGTGCGATGCGGCGATGCGCACGCAGGAACAACTGCACGCCCAGCCGTTCCTCGAGTGCCCGGATATGCTGGCTCAGCGCCGGCTGCGCAATGCCCAGGCGCTCGGCCGCATGCCCGACATGCAGCTCTTCTGCGACTGTCACGAAATAGCGGAAGTGTCGGAAATCCATGGCGTGCGCGTCCAATGCATATAGATTTACTTATTGATAACGCGTGAATCATGCCATTGATCGCATGTGATCGGCGCAGCAGAATCGGTCGCATTGCGGCACCCACCGCCGCAGACGACGGACTTGCGTCCGCGCCCGGATCACCCCGCCAGTCTGCCCGGGCGAAACCGGGCCGGCGCAGCCATGACCCTTGCCGGCATCCCCCCGAGCCCGAACCCGTTGACGCATGCCACATTCGAATACACCTTTTCTTGCCCGCCCCGGCGCCATGGTCCTGCTCGCCACGATGTGCTGCATGTTGTGGGGCAGTGCATTTCCGGCCATCAAGATGGGTTATGCGATGTTCGGTATCGGTCCTACCGACCTTGCCGGACAGATGGTCTTTGCCGGCATGCGCTTCGTGGCCGCCGGTCTGCTGTTGCTGCTGGCAGCGCGCGTGATGGGCTGGCGCCTGTGGTTGCAAGGCGCGCAATGGCGTGGTGTTGCGGTGCTGGGCCTGACACAGACGGGCTTGCAGTATGTGTTCTTCTACATCGGCCTGGCGAACGCGACCGGAACCAAGAGCTCCATCATGAATGCAACCGGTACCTTCTTCTCGGTGCTGCTTGCGCATCTCGTCTACCACAACGACCGCTTGTCCGGGCGTCGCGCACTGGGTTGCCTGGTCGGTTTTGTCGGCGTGGCCGCCGCCAACTACGGGCCCACGCTGTTCCAGCCGGATTTCAGCTGGGCCGGTGAAGGTGCCATCGTGCTGGCGGCGTTCATCCTTGCGGCGGCATCGATCTACGGCAAGGCGCTGTCCCAGAGCCTCAACGCCGTGGTCATGACCGGCTGGCAGATGCTGGTTGGCGGTACCGTGCTGCTGCTCGCCGGATGGCTGGGTGGCGGGCGCATGGAGGCGTTCACGCCCGGATCTGCCGCGTTGCTGTTCTACATGGCGTTGCTGTCGGCGCTGGCCTTCGGTACCTGGAGCGCCTTGCTCAAGTACAACCCGGTGGGACGGGTGACGATCTTCAATTTCCTGGTACCGGTGTTCGGAGTCGCGTTGTCGGCCATCTTCCTGGGCGAGAACATGCTGGCCTGGAAGAATGCCGTGGCCCTGGTGCTGGTGTGCTCCGGCATATGGCTCGTGACCGCCGAGGGTCGCGGACCTCGGCCGGCGGTGATCCGGGCGCGCGCCGCAAGCGGCGCCAATTGAGCCCGCGCGGCCAGGCCATGGCCGGTGCCGCGGTCCGCGGGCTGGGCTGGCCTATTTCTGCCGCGGCACCCGGCCCATCAGATAGAACTCGGGATTGGGCATCATGCCGCTCATGTTGGCCATGCGGTTGGACAGGCCGAAGAACGCGGTGATGGCGCCGATGTCCCAGATGTCCTCGTCGTTCAGGCCGTGGGCGTGCAGCGCATCGAAATCGGCATCCTCGAGTTCGTCCGCACGCTGGCAGACCTTCATCGCGAAGTCGAGGATGGCGCGCTGGCGCGGCGAGATGTCGGCCTTGCGGTAGTTCACCGCCACCTGGTCGGCCACCAGGGGTTTCTTCTCGTAGATGCGCAGGATGGCGCCGTGCGCGACCACGCAATACAGGCAGTTGTTGGCCGCGCTGGTCGTGGTGACGATCATCTCGCGTTCGCCCTTGGTCAGGTTCGATTCCTCGCGCAGCATCAGGGCGTCGTGGTAGGCGAAGAAGGCGCGCCATTCGGCGGGCCGGCGCGCCAGGCCCAGGAAGACGTTGGGGATGAAGCCGGATTTCTCCTGCACCTCCAGGATGCGCGTGCGGATGTCCTCGGGCAGGTCCTCGAGTGCGGGTGCGGGGTAACGTTGGGTCATGGTGTCTCCTTGAAGGGCTGCGGCCAGCTTACCAGCGCGCGCCGAACTGCTGCTGCAGGTCCTGCAGTTGCGCCGGGCTCAGCGGCCGGGGCGGGGGCTGGCGCATGGCCACCAGCCGCGCGGTCTCTTCCAGTTCCTCGAGCGTGGCCATGGCCGCGGCCGGTGATGCATGCCAGACGGTGGGCCCGAGCCGCTCGAGCATGACGGCGCGCAGTTCGATGCGGTTGGCGGCGTAACGACCGATGGTCTCGGTCACGGCCGCGGCGGCCCGGGCATCGCCGGGAAAGTGATAAGGAATCACCGGCACCCGTCCGACCTTCATCACGTAATACGGTGTGATCGGCGGCAGCAGCTCGGCCTCGTGCGGCCCCAGCGTCAATGCCACGCAGTGCGTGCTGTGGGTATGCAGCACGCACCGAGGCGGCTGGGCAAAGCCGCCGGTGGCGTGGTAGATGCGGGTGTGCAGCGCAATCGTTTTGCTGGCCTTGTCGCCGCCGGTCTGGCGCCCCTCTTTGTCGAGCCGGGCCAGCCGGGCCGGGTCCAGGAATCCCAGGCAGGCGTCGGTGGGCGTGATCAGGAAGCCGTCGTCCAGCCGCACGCTGATGTTGCCGGCACTGGCATGCACGTAGCCGCGCGCGAACAGGCTGTGGCCGATGCGGCAGATCTCGTCGCGGGCGAAGGTTTCGTTCATGGTCGCAACACGGAGTGAGTGAGTGGAGGGGTTCAGCCGCCCATCAGCTTGTGGACCAGGTCGGCCGTCGTCGAGGCCGCGTATTTTCGCATCAGCCGGGCACGGTAGATCTCCACCGTGCGGTGGCTGATGTCGAGCACGCGGCCGATCTGCTTGCTGGTCAGGCCGTCCATCAGGCTGGCCGCGACCTCGCGTTCGCGCGCGGTCAGCTCGGCCTTGACCGGCCGGCGCGAGGACAGGTCCATAAAGGTCCAGATGCCGGCCGCGTGCGGGTCGTTGCGGTCCATGGCACGCCCGGTCACGTGGCACCAGAAGGTCTCGCCGTTGCCGCGTTTCATGACCCTGTCGTCCGCGTAGTGGCCGCTGGTGTTGAGGATGGGGGCGATACGCACGCCGGTGCGTTCGTATTCCTGCTGGCTCGGATACAGCACCTGGAAGGTCTGGCCGATCAGCACCTCCCGCGACAGGCCGAACATCTCGCACAGGCGTGCGTTGCAGTCGATGATGCTGCGATGGCGCGACAACACCAGGCCGATCGGCGACAGCTCGAATGCCAGCCGGTAGTCGATGTCGGTCACGTGGTGGCCCCCACGCCTGTCACTGCGTGACCGACGCTGCTCCCCACGGGGGCGGATTGTCCTTGGGGCGGCGCGGCGGTGGATTCCGAAGTCCTGAAAGGGGCGATGCAGGTGTCCACGGGTACGAAATACTACGTATGGTGATACGTAGTATCGTTCAGGTCTCACTATCAGGAGACTCGCGTGAACAAGATCTATCCCTCCGCCGCCCAGGCGCTCGAAGGTATCGTCAAGGATGGCCAGTTGATGGCTGTCGGAGGCTTCGGCCTGTGCGGCATCCCCGAAGCATTGATCGACGCCTTGCGCGACAGCGGCGTCAAGGACCTGACGGTCATCTCCAACAATGCCGGTGTCGACGGTTTCGGCCTGGGCAAGCTGCTCGAGACGCGCCAGATCAAGCGCATGATCTCCAGCTACGTGGGCGAGAACAAGGAGTTCGAGCGCCAGTACCTGGCCGGCGAACTCGAACTGGAGTTCACGCCGCAAGGCACGCTGGCCGAGAAGCTGCGCGCCGGCGGCGCCGGCATCCCGGCCTTCTTCACCAAGACCGGCGTCGGCACGATGGTGGCCGAAGGCAAGGAGCTGCGCGAGTTCGACGGCGAGACCTACGTGATGGAGCGTTCGCTGGTGCCCGACGTTGCCCTGGTCAAGGCGCACCGCGCCGACAAGTCGGGCAATCTGCAGTTCCGCTACACCGCGCGCAACTTCAATCCGGCCGTGGCCATGGCCGGCAAGATCACCATCGTCGAGGTCGAGGAGATCGTCGAGACCGGCGCCATCGAGCCGGACCAGGTGCACCTGCCGGGCATCTATGCCCACCGCATCGTGCTCAATGCCAACCCGGAGAAGCGCATCGAGAAGCGCACGATCCGCGAGAAGGCAGCCGCCTGACCGCACCGAACGACACCACAGGAGATAAGAAATGGGCTGGACTCAAGATCAGATGGCGGCACGCGCCGCCAAGGAACTGCAAGACGGTTTTTACGTGAACCTGGGCATCGGCATCCCGACGCTGGTGGCCAACTTCGTGCCGGACGACATGGAAGTGTGGCTGCAGTCGGAAAACGGCATGCTGGGCATCGGCCCGTTCCCGACCGAGGACGAGGTCGACGCCGACCTGATCAACGCCGGCAAGCAGACCGTCACCACGATGGCGGGCTCGTCGATCTTCGGCAGCCACGACAGCTTCGCGATGATCCGCGGCGGCAAGATCAACCTGTCCATCCTCGGCGCGATGCAGGTCAGCGAGAAGGGTGACCTGGCGAACTGGATGATCCCCGGCAAGATGGTCAAGGGCATGGGCGGCGCGATGGACCTGGTGGCCGGCGTCAAGCGCGTCATCGTGCTGATGGAACACGTGGCGCGCAAGAAGGATGGCGGCTACGACCTGAAGATCCTGCCGCAATGCACCTTGCCGCTGACCGGCGTCGGCGTCGTGAACCGCATCATCACCGACATGGCGGTGATGGACGTCACGCCCGAAGGCCTCAAGCTGGTCGAACTGGCGCCGGACGTCACGCGCGAGCAGGTGCAGGAGCGCACCGGCGTCACGCTGATCTGACGCGCTACTGGCTGCGCCCCTGCGCTTCGCGGGCCGCCGAGGTCTGCCGCGCGGTGGGGCGCCGGACCACACCAGGCCGCCGTGTGCGGCCATTGTTTTGTCTCACGCCGACGCCTTGCGCGGATGTTGCTGCACCAGGTGCAGCGTCTCCTTGCGCACGACACTGCGCAACCACTGGAACGCCGGCTCGGCATGCAGGCGCTCGTGCCAGTACTGCTTGATCTCGAATTGTCCGAGCGCGATCGGCGGCGGGAACAGTTTGATGTCGATCAGCTGGCTGAACGTCACTCCCAGGTCTTCCGGAATGGTCACGACCAGATCGGTGCTGGCGATCAAGAACGGCAGTGCGGCAAAACGCGGCACGCGCAGCGCCACGTCGCGCGACAGATTCATCCGGGCCAGGGTTTCGTCGACGGTGCTGTGAGGTGATCCACTGGTCGAATACATGCCGTGTTTGGCGCGCAGGTATTGCTCGAGCGAGAGATGGTCGCCGATGTCGGGATGGTCCGAGCGCACCGCGCAGACATAGGAGGTCTTGCGCAGGGTCTGCTGCCGCGCCCAGTTCGGCATGCCCAGGAAGTAGCCGATGGCCAGATCGATCTCGCCCGCATCCAGCGCACTCACCACCTCGTCCGGCCGCAGGTCGACGAAGCTGATCCTGGCATGCGGGGCCTGTTCACTGATGTGGCGCAATACCTGCGGCATCACCACCAGCATGCCGACATCGTTGATGTAGATCCGGTAGTGCACCATGGTCGAGCTGCGCGAAAAGCTCGCAGGCTGCCCCATTTCGCGCAACAGGTTCAACGCGCGGGTGATCTTTGCGGCCATCTCGTCCGCGTGGGGCGTGGGCCGCATGCCGTGCGAGGTCCGCACGAACAGGGGATTGTCGAAATGGCCCCGCAGGCGCTTGAGTGCCGCACTGATGGCCGGTTGTGTCAGGCCCAGTTCGACCGCGGCGGCCGACAGGCTGTTGTGCCTGTGGATGGCATCGAATGTCTTGAGCAGGTTCAAGTCCAAGCGGTCGATTTCCATGCCTGCCCTTCGTGCTTCTCAATGCCGGTGCCGCATTGCTTTGATATTCATGAGATTGATTTGAATGATAAACGAACGTGTTTGCGGTTTATATGAGATCACACTAGACTGAATCTTGACTTACGACAAGCCGGCCATGTCCCGGCCTGACAGGAGACACCATGGAGCAAGCGCCACCGGAATCGCGATACGCGGGCATGATTGCCGCGCTGGCAGAGCACCATGCGCAGCCCTTGTGGGACCGCTATCACCGGATCACGACGCGCGAGCCGCATGCGCCCGATGCGCCCATGGCCTGGGCCTGGGCCGACATGGAGCCACTGGTCGAGCGGGCTGTGCGCGAGGTGGCGATGGAAGACGCCGAACGGCGCGTGTTGCTGCTGACGCATCCGGCCTTTGCCGGCAGCGTGGCCACCACCACCAATTTGTCCGGTGGTCTGCAGACATTGCTGCCCGGCGAGATCGCGCGCGCACATCGCCACAGCCTGCAGGCCATCCGCTTCGTCATGTCCGGCTCCGGCGCCGTAACCTCGGTCAACCAGCACCGCTGCCCCATGGCCGAGGGCGACCTGGTGTTGACACCGGCCTGGACCTGGCATGAGCACATCCATCCGGGCAGCGAGCGCATGGTGTGGTTCGATGGCCTGGACCTGCCGCTGCTGCACCAGCTCGACAGCATGTTCTTCGAGATCGCCGGCCCGGATGCCGCCAACGACGAGCCGCAACCGACGCCCGCCGCCATCGCCACGCGCGACATGGCCGTGCTGGGCCCCGACCCCGATGGTGATGGTGGCGCGCCGAGCAATCGCTACCGCTTTTCCTGGGAGCGGGCGCAGGATGCTCTTGCCGGTGCGCCCGCGCATGCCGATGGCAGCCGCTGGCTCCGTTACGCCGACGGCTTGTCCGGCGGCGCCGTCCTGCCGACGCTCGACTGCTACTTGCTCGCCTGTGCGCAAGGGCGTGCCACGCGACCGATGCGCAGCACCAGTAATGCGATCTGTGTCGTTGCACGCGGTCATGGCAGCAGCCAGGTTGGCGCAAAGACGATTGCCTGGCAGCGCAACGACGTGTTCACCTTGCCGCACTGGAACTGGATCAGCCACACGGCAGCATCCGGCGACGCCGTCATATTCATGATGACGGATCGGGAGTTCCTGGCCATGATGGGATACCTGCGCGAGGAAACCCAGGCATGAGCGCTGGCGTCCCGATCGAGGCTGAAGCCGCAGCGCGCGACATGGCGAACCGTCCCGGGATCGCGTGCCGACCGGCGGATGCAACGGTGAACCGCGACAGCAACAACAACCTGCCACGGCATCCTGAACCCATGGGTGGTGCGGCATACCGGAGATGGATGCGATGAAGATATGCCGATTCAATGGCGGGCGCCTGGGTATCGTGCACGATGGCGAGGTGCACGATGTGAGCAGCGTGCTCGACCTGCTGCCGACGCAGCGTTATCCGCTGCCGCAGAAGGACTTGCTGATCGAGGCCCTGCCGGCCTTGCGCGAGCCGATGCGGCAAGCGATGCAGGGTGCGCAGCGGCACGCGCTGGCGTCGGTCGTGTTCGATTCGCCCGTGGCCAACCCGGGCAAGATCATCGGCGCGCCGATCAACTACCAGGAGCACATCGACGAGTCCAAGG
>JBFIDI010000207.1:0-9567 GCA_041581405.1 Burkholderiaceae bacterium | reverse complement strand
TGCAGCAACTCGCCGGAGAGTTGCTCGAACAAGGTGTTGACCGACAGCCCGGCGAAGAAGCTCATCTGCTTCTCGTCGCGTTCGTCATGAAAGCGGGGGATGACCTGCTGGAAGTAGTCGGCACGTGGCGTGGGTTGGTATCCACCCAGTCCGACGGCAATACGAAAGCTCACCTCATGATGGCGAAACTCTTCCGCAATGAAGTTGGTGATGTGCTGCTTGATCTCGAACGGTTGATGACTGAAGATGGCTTCCAGCAAACGCTCCGCACCATAAGGCGTAGCTCCATGCTCCATCCATGCCCGTAGACTCCACCATTCAGCTCCTGCCGCCCGCACATCCGGCGGAAGGTCGGCATCGACCAGGTCGCTGTAATCGATGTCGACCACCGGATCCCATGCGAGCTTGCGCGCATCCTCGCACAACCGCCACACATCGGGATACTCCACTTCCGACACCACCGGATAGGGATTGGGAACAGGAACCAGCTCTTCAAGAACGGATGGTTGCATGACAGATCTCCAGAAATCGACACCGCTCAAAGCGGAAAATAAAAACCAGTCACAAGGCGAGAACATTCGCCTGGATCGTCCGTTCGCAAGTCACAACCACCAAAATGCGAACATCTGTTCGGAATTTAAGCGATAGTCTGAGCCATGTCAACGCAAAAACGAAAAACACCATCTACCCCAGCTGCACCGCGCGGAGAGCGCCTTGAATCACTCGAGCGCGGACTACGCGTGCTTGAATTGTTTGGTCGGGGCGAGTCTCGCGCCTACTCCATGATCGAGATCGCCGATCAATTGCAGATCACGCGCGCATCGGCGCTGCGCATCCTGGCTACGCTCGGCGACCTGGGTTATGTGCGACTCGATGCGCGAGCCTATTCGCTCACGCCCCGCGTACTCAACCTGGGATATTCGTATCTGGCGGCACTGGGATTCAAGAACATCGTGCAACCCATCCTCGTCGATCTGGTGAGACAAACCCGGGAAACGTGTTCGATCGGCGTGCTCGATGCCGCGGAAGTGGTCTATGTCGCGCGCGAGGAAACCCGCCGCATCATCCGCATCGACTTGAACGTGGGCAGTCGCATTCCCGCCCATCTCAATTCGATGGGCCGTGTACTGCTGGCCGCATTGCCCGATGCACAACTGAACGCGGTGTTGCGCACGATCAAGCTGGAGCGCCTCACCCGGCGCAGCGTGCTGGACAAGCGCGAGTTGCGCGAGCGAATCCAGCGAGTCAGAGAGATGGGGTACTGCTACATCGATGGCGAGGTCGACGACCGGATTGCCGGTCTGGCCACGCCCATTCGCGATCGTGATGGCGCGACCATTGCCGCACTCAACCTGAGTCTGGGGTTCGACCGACATTCGCCGGAAGCCGTGGAGTCGACCCTGTTGCCATTGCTTGTCAATGCGACACGGGAAATCGAATCCATACTGCACAGAGACATTCCCTTGTCGTGATACCGGGGCACGCTGTTTCGATTGGAGGTGGAGCGCAGTCGCGTATGGTCCATGCCAATCGAACTGCAGACGGCCGTCGTCGGCCGTGCCGTACGTTCCGTGGCCGTGCCCGTTTGCAGGCACCGCACATCCAAGCCCTTGTCCCGAATCGTTGCGGCAATGCGCCGATACGGTGTCCTTGCGTCGGCCGCCGGGTCAGCAGCCCGGCATCCGGCCGCATGTGCAGCGGATCCATCGTGAAGATGATGAGCGCGACGGGCCCGTCGCTACGGTTCGGCGTCGATTCCGGTCGATGTCCATCGTGACCGGCGCTGCGTCTCGGCCGGGACCTCACCAGGCCCTTGGCCGCTCAATGCAAAATAGCGCCGTGCACGCTTGCGGGATCCAGCCAACATGGCAACCCGCAGCGATGATCCATGCGTTCAGGCAAGATCGCATGCCTGCCGATCCGACAATGGCGCGCCCAGCCGGATCGCACTTGGAATCGCGGTCCTGAATGAACATCAGGCGTTTGAGATGAACTGGATTTACAGGAGAAACCCATGCCCACCTACCACATCGAGATGATGGAAGGCCGTACCGTCGAGCAGAAGAAAAAGCTGGTCCAGGAGATCACCCGCATCACGGTCGAGGTGCTGGGCGGCTCTCCCGAGTCGGTCGACATCCTGATCACCGACGTCAAGCGCGAGAACTGGGCCACCGGCGGGAAATTGTGGTCTGAACCGCGCGACTGATCCGGTGTGCGCGGACCACCGCGCGCCGGACCCCTCCCTGGTGCGCCCGCGTCGCACCGCGCCCGAGCCGGCACGCGTGCCGGGGGCTTCGCCATGAGTCGCGCCAGCACCCTGCCCGAGCTGCGCGAACGTTACGGCGCGCGTTATCGCTGGCTGCTGCTGCTCGCCGTCATGACCGGTTCGGTGGCCGGAATCATGTCGTCGACCATCATCAATGTCGCGGTGCCCGACCTGAGCGCGCATTTCGCGATCGGCCAGGAACGGGTGCAATGGGTGGCCTCCGGCTTCATGATGGCGATGACCGTATCGATGTTGACCACGCCCTGGATGCTGGGGCGTTTCGGCTACCGCCGCACCTACGCCGGAACCATGTGGCTGCTGCTGGTCGGTGGCGTGGTCGGCGGCTTCGCCAACAACTTCGAGCTGGTGCTGGCCGCGCGAGTCGCCGAAGGCCTGGCCGCCGGCGTGGTGCAGCCGATCCCGGCCATCGTCATCATGCGGGCGTTCGGGCCGCACGAGCAGGGGCGCGCCATGGGTATCTTCGGCACCGGTGTGGTGTTGGCGCCGGCGCTGGGTCCCAGCCTGGGCGGCGTGCTGGTCGACTGGTTCGGGTGGCGCTCGATCTTCTTCATGGTGGTGCCGTTCTGCCTGGTGTCGCTGTGGATGTCGGCGCGTTTCGTGCCGACATCGGCGCCAGGGGGCGCAACCGCCAGCAGCGGCACGGCCACGATGGACTGGCCGAGCCTGCTGATGGCCGGTGCCGGCACGATCTGCCTGCTCAACGCCCTGGTTCAGCTGCACCAGGGTACGGGTGTCACGACGTTCGCGCTGTTCGCCGCCGCCATCGTCGTGATCGCCGGGTTCGTCTGGCGCCAGCGCACGTTGAGTCAGGCCATGGCACGTGGCGAACAGGGCTCACCGCTGATGAACCAGGCCTTGTATGCGGACCGCCGCTTCGCCATGGGCAGCGTCGTCGCCTTCATCTACGGCATGGCCTTGTTCGGCTCGACCTACCTGCTGCCGGTCTACATGCAGCTGGGCCTGCAGCTGTCGGCCTCCTACGTGGGCGCCATCCTGTTGCCATCGGGCCTGGTGCTGGCGCTGACGATCGGACTGGCCGGCCGGATGGCGGACAAGGTGTCGACCCATATCCTGGTCAGCCTGGGCCTGGCGTTGCTGGCGCTGTCGTTCGGGCTGATCCTGGTGGTGACGCTGGGCACACCGATCTGGTACATGGTCGCGTTCACGGTGCTGGGCCGCATCGGGCTGGGCTTCATCCTGCCGTCACTGAACCTGGGGGCGTTGCGCGGGCTGCGCCCGGACCTGATCGCCCAGGGCGCGAGCGCCATCAACTTCATGCGCATGCTCGGCGGGTCGGCCGGCGTCAGCCTGTGCGGCATCGTGCTGGAATGGCGCCTGGCCGCCCATGGCGACGACCTGTCCACGGTCGCCAGCAGTCCGGCCCGGCTGGCCGCGTTCAACGAGTCGTTCCTGATGCTGACCGCCTTGTGCGTGCTGGCCATGCTGGCGGCCTGGCAGCTGCGGGCGCCGCCGGCCGATGCGGCGGCGCAACAACAATCCGGGCAATAGTTCCGCGGCGCGCACGCCTGCGCCGCTAAACTGTCACCAGGCCGCGTCGGGCGAGTGTTCGCCCCAACGCCCCTCACTCGGATCCGCCATGTGCCAGTTATTGGGAATGAACAGCCGGCTTCCCGCCAGCCTGACCCTGAGTTTCACCGGGTTCGCCCGCCGCGGCGGTGCCACCGACCACCATGCCGATGGCTGGGGCATCGCCTTCTTCGAGAGCGAAGGCGAAAAGCCGGGGCGTGGCATCCGGCACTTCGTCGACAAGGAAAGCGCCGCCACCTCGCCGCTGGCGCACATGCTGCGCAGCTTCCCGATCAAGAGCCACAACGTGATCGCCCACGTGCGCAAGGCCACGATGGGTTCGATCACGCTGGAGAACGCCCACCCCTTCGTGCGTGAGTTGTGGGGCCGCTACTGGGTGTTCGCCCACAACGGCGACCTGAAAAACTATGCGCCGACGCTGCACGGCCATTTCCGTCCGGTCGGCGACACCGACAGCGAACTGGCCTTTTGCTGGCTGATGCAGGAAATCGTCAAGTCGCATGCCGGCGTGCCCAGCGTGGCCGAACTGAGCCTGACGCTGCAGGAACTGGTGCCGCAGATCGCCGCCCACGGCACCTTCAATTTCCTGCTCAGCAACGGGCAGGCCTTGTGGGCCCATGCCAGCACCAAGCTGCACTACCTGGTGCGCCAGCATCCGTTCACCGAGGTGCATCTGCGCGACGACGACATCAAGATGGACCTGTCCGAACACAACGGCCCGGAAGACCGGCTGGCCATCGTCGTGACCGAACCGCTGACGACGAACGAAGCCTGGACCGCGCTCGAGCCGGGCCAGTTCATCACCTTCGTGCAGGGTTGCCCGCAGCCCAGCGCGACCGTGCCGCAGGTGGCGGGCGGCTGCTGAGCCGCCGGCCGCCGGCGCATCAAGCCGCCGTCAGTGCCGCCTCCAGCGCGTCGACGAACATCGCCGGCACGTCGAAACCGGCCTGGTCGTGGATCTCCTGGAAACAGGTCGGACTGGTGACGTTGATCTCGGTGACATAGTCGCCGATCACGTCCACGCCCACCAGCAGCAGGCCGCGCGCGGCCAGTACCGGACCAAGCTCCTCGCCGATCTCGCGATCGCGCTTCGACAGCGGCTGCGCCACACCCTTGCCGCCCACCGCCAGGTTGCCGCGCACCTCGCTGCCCTGCGGAATCCGCGCCAGCGAAAACGGCACCGGCTTGCCGCCGATCAGCAATACCCGCTTGTCGCCCTGCACGATCTCGGGCAGGTATTTCTGCACCATCAGCGACTGCGCGCCGCCCTGGTTGAGCGTCTCGATGATGGCGCCCAGGTTCATGCCGTCCTCGCGCACCCGGAAGATGCCGGTGCCGCCCATGCCGTCGAGCGGCTTGAGGATGATGTCGCGGTGCTCGGCGTGGAAGGCGCGCACGTCCTGGGCGTTGCGCGTGACCAGCGTCGGCCCGATGAACTGCGCGAACTCCAGGATCGCGAGTTTTTCCGGATGGTCGCGCAAGGCCCGCGGCTTGTTGAACACCCGGGCACCTTCGCGTTCGGCCTGCTCGAGCATGTGCGTGGCGTAGAAGAACTCGGTGTCGAACGGCGGGTCCTTGCGCATGACGATGGCGTCGAAATCCCGCAGCGCGGCATGGCGCCGGTCCAGCCCGGTCGCGCCGGCGTCGAACCAGTGCTGCTTGTCGCCGGTGAGCACGATGTCGCGCACGCCGGCGCTCACCGGCGCGCCCTGGCGCCAGGCGATATCGGCAACCTCGCAGGCCGACAACGCATGGCCGCGTTTCTGCAGCTCGCGCATCATCGAGAAACTGGTGTCCTTGTAGATCTTGAAGGACTCGAGTGGGTCGGCGACGAACAGGATGTGCATGATGGGATGGACTGCGGCGAAAAAGGGACGGTGGAACACGCAATGCCCGCCCGCGGGGCGGACGACTGCGACGAGCCTGCTATTGTGCCGACTCGGCCGGTCACCGGGCGCCGCGCGTGCTTGTCCGCGGCAGGCCCAGGGGCAAGGCCTCAGGCCTGGCGCCGGCGGAAGTCCTGCAGCAGCATCGCCAGGCCGCCGGCGACCACGCCCCAGAAAGCCGAGCCGATGCCGGCCAGCGTGACGCCGCTGAGCGTGACCAGGAAGGTGATCAGCGCCGCCTCGCGGTTGCGCTCGTCCTGCAGCGCGCCCGCCAGCGAACTGCCGATCGTGCCCAGCAAGGCCAGCCCGGCGATCGCCGCCACCAACTCCTTCGGGAACGCGGTCAGCACGCCGGTCACGGTGGCGCCGAAGATGCCGATCAGCACGTACAAGGCGCCACAACTCACGGCGGCCGTATACCGCCTGGCCGGGTCCTCGTGCGCCTCGCGCCCCATGCAGATGGCCGCGGTGATCGCACTGAGGTTCAGCGCGAAGGCGCCGAACGGCGCCAGCACCAGCGTGGTGATGCCGGTGATCGAGATCACCCGCGACACCGGAATGCCGCCGGGACCGCCGTATCCGGCTGCCTGGATCGCCGCCACGCCGGGCAGGTTCTGCGAGGCCATCGTGACGATGAACAGCGGCACGGCCAGGCTGATTGCACCGGCCCAGCTGAAATGCGGCAGCACGAACTCCGGCATCGCAATGCCCGCGGCGATGTCGGTTGCCACCAGCTGGCCCTGGGCCACGACAAAGGCCACACCGGCCAGCAAGGTCAGCACCACCGCGTAACGCGGGGCGAGACGGCGCCCGACCAGGTAGCTGGCCAGCATCAGCAACACCAGGCCCAGCGCGCTTTGCGCCGCCACGAAGGCCTGCAGGCCGAAACGGGTCAACACGCCGGCCAGCAGCGCCGAGGCGATGGCCATCGGTATGCGGCGCATGACACGCTCGAACCAGCCGGTGACCCCGAACAAGGTGATCAACGCGGCACACACGATGAAGGCGCCGACCGCATCGTGCATGGAGTAGGCGCCCGCCGCGCCGGCCGTGGCCAGCACCGCGGCGCCCGGGGTCGACCAGGCCACCATCACCGGCTGGCGCCAGACCAGCGACGGCACCAGGGTACACAAGCCCGTGCCCAGGCCCAGGGCCCACATCCACGACGTGACCTGCGCCTGCGTGGCGCCAAATGCCAGCGCGGCCTGGAACACGATCGCGACCGAACTGGTGAAACCCACCAGCACGGCGACAAAACCGGCGGTGAACGCGGACAGGCTGAGGTCGCGGAAAAAACGCATCCCGCATTGTGCCGTGCCGTACCGTGGCGCAAGTCGCGGCCCGGGACCTGCGCCGCATCGGGGCTTATCATTATTCGGTCCGCCCCTGCCCGCCGCCGCCGCTGATGCCCGACCTACGATACATCGCCTACACCAGCACCGCGTCTCGTACCATCGTCGATGCCGACCTGCAATATCTGCTGGCCGACGCACGGCACTTCAACGCCGGTGTCGACGTGACCGGCATCCTGCTGTTCAACGGCCTGGCCTTCTTCCAGTACCTGGAAGGAACGCCGCAAGCCTGCGCCGCGGTGATGGCGCGCATCCGCCCCAGTTCGCTGCACCATTCGATCTACGAGTTGTCCTGCAAGGACATCGACAGGCGGCAGTTCGGCGACTGGCGCATGGGCTGCAGCCTGGTCGACGACGACGCGCGCTGGCTGGCCCTGCACGATGCCTCGCTGTGGACGGCCCGGGTCGAGAACCCGGCGCCGTGCGAAGGCCTGACGCTGTTGACCGCGTTCTGGGAAGCGTCGATCGGCGTGCCGTGACGGCCGCTCAGATCTCGATCTTCGATCCCAGCTCGACCACCGCGTTGTTCGGCAACCGCAGGAAGTCGGCGGCCGCGCCCGCGTTGCGGTGCATCTGCGCGAACAGCTTCTCGCGCCACTGCGCCATGCCGCTGCCGATGGTGGGCACGACCGTGTCGCGCGAGAGGAAATAACTCGTCGTCATCGGCTCCAGGTCGCAGCCGCGGCCGCGGATCAGCTGCAGCGCCTTGGGCAGGTCGGGGTCGTTCTTGAAACCGTAATGGACCAGCACCTGCCAGCAGTGGCGACCCAGCGGTTCGATCTCGATGCGCCGGTCCATGCCGATCCACGGCAGCTCGTGCGTGCGCACCGTGACGAACAGGTTGTTCTCGTGCAGCACCTTGTTGTGCTTGAGGTTGTGCAGCATCGCATTGGGTACGGTGCCGGTGTCGGCGGTCAGGAACACCGCGGTGCCGGGCACACGCGCCGGCGGCTCGACGAACACCGCCTCGAGGAAACTCCTGAGGTCGATCGCATCGGCGCGCAAGGCCTCGTTGAGCAGGTGCCGGCCCTGCTTCCAGGTGATCATCAGCGTGAAGATGACACCTCCGATGAGCAGCGGAAACCAGCCCCCTTCGAACAGCTTCATCAGGTTGGAGGCGAAAAACGCGAAGTCGACGAAGAAAAACACGCCGGTGGCGGCCAGGCACAACACCAGCGGGTAGTTCCACTTGTAGCGAATCACGTAGAACGTCAGGATGGTCGTGATCAGCATGTCGGTGCAGACCGCGACCCCGTAGGCGGACGCCAGGTTGCTCGACGAGCGGAACAACACCACGGCCAGCACGATGACCGCGAACAGGCCCCAGTTCACCAGCGGCATGTAGATCTGGCCGGTGTCGCGCACGCTGGTGTGCTGGATGTCCAGCCGCGGCAGGTAGCCGAGCTGAATCACCTGCTTGGTGACGCTGAAGGCGCCGGTGATCAGCGCCTGCGACGCGATCACGGTGGCCATGGTTGCCAGCACCACGAGCGGAATCAGCGCCCACCCGGGCGCCATCAGGTAGAAAGGGTTCTGCACCGCCTCGGGATTGCGCAGCAACAACGCGCCCTGGCCGAAGTAGTTCAGCGTCAGCGCCGGCATCACGACCGAGAACCACGCCAGCCGGATCGGCCGCTTGCCGAAATGGCCGAGATCCGCGTACAAGGCCTCGGCCCCGGTGACGCACAACACCACGGCGCCCAGGATGATGAAACTCACCAGCGGGTTGTCCAGCACGAAACGCAGCGCATAAAGCGGACTGACCGCGCGCAGGATCTGCGGGTCGTGCGCGATATGGATCAGACCCAGGAACGCGATGACGCCGAACCAGGCCAGCGTGATCGGGCCGAAGAACTTGCCGATGCCGCCGGTGCCGCGTTTTTGCACCGCGAACAACGCGAACAGGATCAGCAGCGTCAACGGCACGACATAGGTCTTGAACTCGGGTGACAACACCTCGAGGCCTTCGACCGCCGACAGCACCGAGATTGCCGGCGTGATCACGCCGTCGCCATAGAACAGCGCGGTGCCGAAGATGCCGACCGTCAGCAGGACGCGCCGCAGCCGGGGGCTGCCCTTGACCGCCTGCGAGGCCAGCGCCAGCATCGCGACCAGGCCGCCCTCGCCGTTGTTGTCGGCCCGCAGCACAAGCACCACGTACTTGACCGACACGATGGTGGTCAGGGTCCAGAAGAAGATCGACAGGATGCCGTAGATGTTCTCGACCGTGAACGGCACGTGTCCGGAGTTGAACACCTCCTTCATCGCATACAGCACGCTGGTGCCGATGTCGCCGTAGACCACGCCGATGGCGCCGAGCGTCAGGGCTGCAAGAGAGGATTTGGAAGCGGACACAGGGACGCCCGACCCTGCGCTCGGGTCGGATCTGCTTGATGCAATGCCTGCGATTGTGCGCCCGCCAAACCGGGGCCGGGCCGGCTGCGGCACGCCGGAGCAGCGGATTCAGCGAAAAATGTTGCGATGCAGCAACTGT
>JBFIDI010000206.1:0-9569 GCA_041581405.1 Burkholderiaceae bacterium | reverse complement strand
GCGGTCCGCGGCTTCGCGGTCGAGGACACGGTTTCCATCAACCTGCGTTTCGCCAGCGGCGTGCTGGGCAGTTTCCTGTTGTCCGACACGGCCGCGTCGGCGCGCAGCTGGGAGCAGACCGCGCAGGAAAACAAGGCCTATCCGAGCTACGCCGACGAGGACTGCTACGTCGTCAGCGGCACCAACGGCAGCCTGGCGGTGCCGACCATGCGCCTGAAGACCTATCCACGCGCGGAAGACCGCTCCTGGTGGAAACCGTTCGAGACCGGCGTGGTCGGCATGGTGCGCGAAGACCCGCTGCGCTACCAGCTGGAGCATTTCTGCGCCGTGATCCGCGGCCAGGCCCGGCCCCTGGTCAGCGCGCGCGACGGCCTGGCCAACCTGCGCGTGACCGAAGCCATCGCCGCCGCCGCCGCCAGCGGCAACACCGTCACACTCCCCTCCGCCTGAACCCCTTGCAAAGGAACCCCCATGAACATCCTCGTACTCAACGGCATCAACCTCAACATGTTCGGCAAGCGCGACCCGAAGCAATACGGTACCGCGACGCTGGCCGACATCGACCGCGACCTGCAGTCGCTGGCCGGCGAACTCGGCGTCAGCGTGCAGAGTTTCCAGACCAACCATGAGGGCGCGATGTGCGAACGCATCCACCAGGCCTTCCACGACAAGGTCGACGCGGTGCTGATCAATGCCGGCGCCTGGACCCACTACAGCTACGGCATCCGCGACGCACTGGCCATCCTGACCTGTCCGGTGGTGGAACTGCACATGTCCAACGTGCATGCGCGCGAGCCGTTCCGCCATGTGTCGGTGTTCTCCGAGGTGGTCAAGGGCCAGATCTGCGGCTTCGGCGCCGACAGCTACCTGCTGGCGCTGCGCGCCGCGGTCGCCGCCGTGCGCGCGGCCTGAGGCGCAGCGCCGTGATACGCGGCACGACGGCGCTGATCGCGCACCTGGGGTTTCCGACGTTCACGTTCAAGTCGCCGATGATCTACAACCCGTACTTCGAACAGGCGGGCATCGACGCGGTCGTGGTGCCGATGGCCTGCCGGGCCGAGCCTTATGCCAGCGTCCTGCGTGCGCTGTTCACGCTCGACAACATCCGCGGCGCGCTGATCACGATGCCGCACAAGGTCTCCACCGTGGCCTTGCTCGACAAGGCGTCGGCCAGCGTGCGCATCGCCGGTGCCTGCAATGCGGTCCGGCGCGATGCCGATGGCGCGCTGGTCGGCGACATGTTCGACGGCGAAGGCTTCGTGCGGGGCATGCGGCGCAAGGGCGTGCAACCCGAGGGTGCACGTGCGCTGGTCGTCGGTTGTGGCGGTGTCGGCTCGACCATTGCCGCCTCGCTGGCCGGCGCCGGAGTGGCCGCGATCAGCCTGTTCGATACGCAGCCGGGCGCGGCCCGCGCGCTGGCAGACCGGATCTCCGCCCACTACCCCGACCTGCCCGTGCAGACCGGATCGGGCGACCCCGCGGGCCACACGGTGGTGGTCAACGCCACGCCGCTGGGCATGCACGAGGGCGACCCGATGCCGATGGACGTGGCACGCATCGCCCCCGAGGCCTTTGTCGGCGAAGTCGTGCTCAGCACCGAGAGAACCGCCTTCGTGCAGGCCGCGCAGGCCCGCGGCTGCCGCTTCCAGGTGGGCTCGGACATGTTGTTCGAACAGATTCCGGCCTACCTGGAGTTCTTCGGATTCCCGTCCACGACGGCCGATCGACTGCGCGCGCTGGCGCGCCTGGACGGCTGATCACCGGCCGCCGAGGCCGCGTGCCCGGACGCCGGTCGTTCAGCCCGCCGCCGGGCGGCGCAACGGCACGGCGAACCCGCGCGCCACGCCCGGACGCGCCATCATCGCCTCGTACCAGCGCCGCACCTGCGGGTAGTCCGCCAGGTCGACCTTGTGGCGCTCGTGGCGCCAGGCCCAGCCCAGGATCGCAAAGTCGGCGATCGACAGTTCGTCGGCGAAATATTCGTGCTCGGCCAGCCGCCGGTCCATCACGCCGTACAGCCGCCGGGTCTCGGCCATGAAGCGCTCCAGCCCGTAACGCCGGTCGGTCTCGTTCGCCAGCGCGATGAAATGATGCACCTGGCCCGGCATGGGGCCGAAGCCACCCATCTGGAACATCAGCCACTCGAGGGCCGCGATGCGCCGGAGCGGATCCTGGGGCAGGAACCGCCCCGTCTTCTCGGCCAGGTAGATCAGGATGGCGCCGGACTCGAACACGCTGACCGGCACGCCCGTGGGTCCTTGCGGATCGACGATGGCCGGGATCTTGTTGTTCGGGCTGATCTTCAGGAATTCCGGCTGGTTCTGCTCGCCCTTGGTGATGTCGACGACATGCACGTCGTAGGGCAAGCCCATCTCCTCGAGCGCGACACTGATCTTGCGTCCGTTGGGTGTATCGAATGCGTACAACGCAATGGTCATGGGTTTCCTTTGCCCCTCGGGCTGCTGTGCGGGCTGGTCGTGAGCGGCCCGGCCTCGCTCATGCGGATGTCTTGACGCCGGCGCCGGCGGAGCGGCGGGCCCACAACTGGCTGGCGATGGTGATGCCGATCAGCGCCATGCCGATCAGGTCGGTCTGCAGGCCGGGCTTGATCAGCACCAGCGCCGCGGCGATCAGCAATATGCGCTCCCACCAGCGTGCGGGACCGAAGAAGAAGTAGCTGTGCAGGCCCGCGGCCAGGCAGACCACGCCGACCGTGGCCGTGACCGTGGCCAGCAACACGACCGACAGGTCGCCGATCAGCAGCAGCGAAGGCGCAAACACGAACATGAAGGGAATGATGTAGCCGGTCAGGCCCATCTTGACCGCGGCCCAGCTGGTCTCCATCAAGGTGCCGCGCGAGATGCCGTTGGCGGCATAGACCGCCATCGCCACCGGGGGCGTGATCGCCGACAACACGGCGAAATACAGCACGAACAGGTGGGCGGCCTCGACCTGGACCCCGAGCTTGACCAGTGCCGGCACCAGCAGGGCCACCTGCACGATGTAGGCCGGCGTCGTGGGCAGGCCCATGCCCAGCAGGATGCCCGCCAGCATGGTCAGCACCAGCGCCAGCAGCAGCGAATTCTGCGACAGCGCCAGCACCACGCCGGTGAACGACAGGCCCAGGCCGGTCAGCGTGATGGTGCCGATGACGATGCCGGCGGTGGCGCATGCCAGCGCGACCACCAGCGTGTTGCGCGCACCGGACTCCAGCGCCTCGACGATGGCACGCGGCGTGAAGGTCTTGCGCGTGCTCGCACGCAGCCAGGTGGTGGGAATCACCGAACCGATGCCGCACAGCGCCGAGAACGCCGCGCTGTAGCCGGCCAGCAGCACGACGACGATGACCACCAGCGGCAGGAACAGGTGACCGCGTTCGACGATGACTTCGCGCAGCCGTGGCAGGTCGGCCTTGGGCAGTCCCACCAGGCCGATGCGCTTGGCCTCGAAATGCACGGCCATGAACACCGCGACGTAATACAGCACCGCCGGCAGCAATGCGAACGCGGCCACGGTGAGATAGGACACGCCCAGGAACTCGGCCATCACGAAGGCCGCCGCTCCCATGATGGGCGGCATCAGCTGGCCGCCGGTCGAGGCCACCGCCTCGACCGCCCCCGAGAACGCGGGCCGGTAGCCGGTGCGCCTCATCAGCGGAATCGTGAAGGTGCCGGTGGTCATGACGTTGGCCACGGCGCTGCCCGACACCGTGCCGAACAGGCTGCTGGTGATCACCGCCACCTTGGCCGGACCACCCGAGGTATGGCCCGCCAGTGCGAGTGCGAAGTCCATGAAGAGCTGGCCGGCACCGCTGCGCTCGACGAAGGCGCCGAACAGGATGAACAGCATCACGTAGGTGGCCGACACGTACAGCGGGATGCCGAAGATGCCCTCGGTGGTCAGGTACAGCTGGTCGAGCATGACGCCGACCGACTGGTTGCCGACCGTCAATCCGTAGGCGAGGAAGACGATGGCGGTGATCGGCAGCGCCCAGCCAGTGGCGCGTCGCGTGGCCTCGAGGACCAGCAGGATGACGGCGCCGCCGAACACGTAGTCCGCCACGATGGGATCGTCGACGTAATACATCCGGCCCTGGATGTAGGCCAGGTTCATGCTCGGATACAGCGCCGCGGCCGCGGCGGCGAACACCAGCACCACGTCGAACCAGCCCACGCGCTCGGCCGTGCCGTTGCGCCCGGGCATGATCAGGAAACCCAGCACCAGCGCAAACGCCAGGTGGGCGCCCCGCATCACGTAGGCGTCGGGCGGGCCGACGAAGGCCACGTACAGGTGGAACACCGACATCGCCACCGCCACGGTGGTGATGATCCGGCGCGAGACGACCGCAGGCAGTGACAACATGGGTGAGCTCCGGCGCGTACAGGCGCCCTGGAAGTTGCGCGGCAATGACGCCGCCACGAAAGAAGACCGGCGCGTGTCGGATCACGCGCCGGCAGGCGACGTCAGAGCGCGCCGACTTCCTTGTAGTACTTCATCGCACCCTTGTGCAGGGGCACGCCGATGTCCTCGGCCATCATCTTGGGCGTGACACCGGACATCGCCTTGGCGATCGCGGCCAGGTCGGCCTTGTTGTCGACCAGGCCCTTGAGCATCTTGTAGACAACGGTCTCGTCGAGGTCGCAACGCGCGATCAGGTGGGTCGCGTAGCCGATGGTCTGCACGTCCTGCGTCTGCTTCGGATAACTGCCGGCCGGGATCACCAGCTTGGTGTAGCCCGGGTTGAGCTTGCGCATGGCCTGGAACTTGTCGTCCGGAATGCTGATCAGCTTGATGTCGCGCGCAGACGCCAGGTCCATGATGGCCGAGGCCGGCACGGTCGTGCCCAGCGTGAAGACCTGGGCGTTGTTGTCCTTCATCAGCGACACGGCATCGGTGTAGGAGACGTAGCTGACACGGCCCATGTCGCTGTACTTGAGGCCATAGACCTCGAGCGACTGCATGCTGATGAACTCGGCGGTATTGCCCTTGGGCTGCACGGCCAGCGACTTGCCCTTGAGGTCGCCCAGCGAATTGATGCTGGCATCGGCGTTGGCCACCACCTGGTAATACTGCGGATACAGGCTGGCGACGTTGCAGACGTTCTTGGTCTGCGCGTCGAACGGCGCCTTGCCGGCGACACCGTCCACGGTGGAGATCGAGTTGCCGAAACCCATGTCGGCCTTGCCGCCATCCACGCCCTTGACATTCGCGATACCGGCCCCCGGCAACACCTGCACCTTCATCCCGGCCTTGTCGGCGATGTTCGCGATCGCACCACCGAGCGGATACCACGAACCCCCTTGCGGGCCCGTCATCAACTTGATCTGCTGGGCTTGTGCCGCCCCGGCGCCACACACCAGTGCGGCAATGGCGATACATGTGCGATGGATGGGAAATGTCATGTCTGTGCTCCTTGTATTTGATGAAAGAACCGCCGGGCCCGGCAATGCCGGTCGATCGGTCGGTCGGTCGGGGGATGCGGAATACGGGGATGGGACGCGGGCGCGGCGCCGCCGCATGCGTCTGCAAAGAATCGATTTCAGGTGGGCCTTGTCTCCGTTGTCGTGGTTGTCATCGAACCGGGCTGGTTGCTGCCACGCAGCCCCACCATGGTCAGATGATATGACCAAGTGTGCACGGATTTCGACGGGCCCGTCAATACGGCATGTCCCGCATCAGCATCCGGCGCCGGGCCGAAGCCGTCTGGCCGGCCCCCGGTCCCGGCGGCGCTACAGGCTGCGCTCGACCCGCGCGCGCAGCGCAGGCGTGACATCGGGCATGGTGCCGAACCAGGCCGCGAAGGCGGGCCGCGCTTGGTGCAGCAACATGCCCAGTCCACCGACCACCGGGTTGCCGCGTGCGCGCGCCGCGGCCAGCAACGGCGTCTCCAGCGGCACGTAGACCAGGTCGGATACCAGCGCGCGGGTCGGCAACACATCCAGCGACAGGTCCAGCGGCGCCTGCCCGGTCATGCCCTGGCTGGTGGTATTGACCAGCAGGGCGGCGTCGGCCAGGGCCGCATGCCGTTGCTCCCACGGCACGGCACGGACCGGGGCGCCGAGTTCGGCGGCCAGTTGCAGGGCCTTGTCCGCGGACCGGTTGCACAGCCGTATTTCGCGGGCGCCCTGCTCGGCCAGGCCGACCAGCACCGCGCGGGCCGCACCGCCGGCGCCCATGACCACGACCGGACCGGCATCGGCGCGCCAACCGGGCACTTCGTCGCGCAGGCTCTCGATGTAGCCAAATCCGTCGTTGTTGAAGCCCGCCAGCGAGCCATCGGGCTGCACCACCACGGTGTTGATGGCGCCGATGCGGCGGGCCACCGGATCGACACGGTCGACCAGCGCCATCGCCGCGACCTTGTGCGGAATGGTCAGGTTGCAGCCGGCAAATCCGAGCACCGGCAGCGCCCGCAAGGCCTGGCCCAGGGTGTCGGGCGCCACCGGCAGCAGCACGTAGGCGCCACGCAGCCCGTGTTCGGCCATCCAGTGGTTGTGGATGTCGGGCGAGCGGGAATGGGCGACGGGCCAGCCCATCAGGCCGGCCAGCGCGAAGTTGCGGTGTTCCATGGGGGTGATCGCAGGCAGTTGAACGGGAGGCCGACATTGTCACCGCTCGGGCCGGCGGCTCGGCGTCGCCCGCCATCCCGATCGCAGGCCCTGAACGACAATCCGGCGCAACCATGTTCCACCACAACCTGCAGCTGGTCGCCTTGTCCGCCTTGTGGGGAACGTCGTTCATGCTGACGCGGTTCGCCGCGCCGATCCTGGGCCCCAACCTGCTGGCGGCGCTGCGCATGGGCATGGCGGCGATCGCGCTGGCCTGCATCATGCACCGGCTGCGCCTGCGCTGGCCGATCGAACACTGGCGCGAACTCGGCTTGCTGGCCCTGCTCGGCGTCGCCGCGCCGCATGCCATGTTCGCCTGGTCCGCGCTGTATCTGCCGGCGGGTTATTCCGCGCTGCTGTACGTGACCTCGGTATTGTTCGGAGCCCTTGCGTCGGCCTGGATGAAGGAAGAATCGCTGACCGCCCCGAAACTCGCCGGCTGCGTGCTGGGCATCGTCGGGGCGGCGTTCCTGGTGCAGCTCGGCCCGCTGGATCCGTCGCCGCGCCTGGTGATGGCGGTACTGATCGCCATCGTCGGCGCCGCGGTGTCGGGCATGTCGGCCCCCATGCTCAAGCGCGCGGTCACGCGCATGGATCCGCTGGCCATCACGGCCGGCATGCACCTGATCGCGTTCGTGCTGCTGCTGCCGGGCGCCATCGTGGACTGGCCGCGTGCGCGCTTCACCGCCGGCGCGCTGGCCGCCGTCTTCGTCATGGGCACCTTCACCTCCGGCATCGCGTGGTGGCTGTATGCGCGCATCATGCGCCACGTGTCGCCCCTGGTGGCGCTGAGCTCGACCTTCATGATCACCGCCTTCGGCGTGTTGTGGGCCGTGGTGTTCCTCGGCGAGGCGCTCGACACCGGCATCTACCTGGGCGGCGCGCTGCTGGTCCTGTCGTGCCTGCTGGTGATGGGATTCGACCCGCGCAGGCGGCCGCCCGCCACGCCGGCGCGCGCCCGCGACCCATGAAACGCCACCGCGGCCACGGCACGCGCAAGCCGGGCCCGCCATGCCGCACAATGAGCGCCACATGCAGAACAAGTATTTCGCCCAGCTGGCGGGCTTGTCGATCCTGTGGGGGGCGACGTTTCTGTTCACCCGGGTGGCAACACCGGAGCTCGGCCCCAGCCTGACCGCGGCCGGCCGGATCGGGCTGGGTGCGGCGACGCTGGCGCTGATCATGGCGTTCACCCGCCACGCATGGCCGTGGCAACACTGGCGCGCGCTGGCCGTGCTCGCGGCACTGGGCATCGCCGGGCCGCATTTCCTGTTCGCGTGGTCGTCGCTGTACCTGCCGGCCGGCTACAGCGCCGTGCTCAGCGTGACGTCCGTGATGTTCGGCACCTTCGCCTCGGCCTGGCTGCGCGAAGACGTGTTGACCCGCTCCAAGGTGTTCGGCTGCATCGCCGGCTTCTCCGGCGTGGCGCTGGTGGTGCAGCTCGGCCCGATGCGGCCGACGACGGAACTGGTCGTCGCCGCGATGGTCGCGATCACCGGATCGGCCTTGTCGGGCGCGTCGGCCCCCCTGCTCAAGCGCGCCACCAAATACATGGAGCCCCTGGCGATCACGGCGGTGATGCATGTGATCGCCTTCGGGCTGATGCTGCCCAGCGCCGCCTGGACCCTGCCCGACGCCCGGTTCACCCCGGCCGCGCTGGCGTCGGTCGCGGTGATGGGCGTGTGCACCTCCGGCCTGGCGTATTGGGCCTACATGCGCATCGTGCAGAAGGTCAGCCCGATCGCGGCGCTGAGCGCGACCTTCATGGCAACCATCTCCGGCATCATCTGGGGCCACCTGGTGCTGGACGAGAAGTTCACCGGCACCACCTATGTCGGCGGCGTGCTGGTGCTGGCGGCCACCGTGCTGGTGACGGGGTTCAACCCCTGGCGGCGCCCGGCGCCGGTCCCCCCGCCCGCGGGCGCGGCCGCGGACGCGACGGCCACGCGCCCGCCGCCGCCACCGTCACCGGGGCGCTGAGCCGGACGTGGTCGCCTGCGCGCCGATCGGCGCCAGGTCGACCCGGACGTCACCGCACTGGGCGCGGTGGCGCAACACGTGGTCCATCACGACCAGCGCCAGCATGGCTTCGGCGATCGGCGTGGCCCGGATGCCGACACACGGATCGTGGCGACCCTTGGTGCTGACCGTGGTGCTGTTGCCGGCGGTGTCGATCGACTCGCGCGGCGACAGGATGGAGCTGGTGGGCTTGATCGCGATCGACACCTCCAGGTCCTGGCCGCTGGTGATGCCGCCCAGCGTGCCGCCGGCGTTGTTGCTGCGAAAACCCTCCGGCGACAAGGAATCGCCGTGGGTGGTGCCGCGCTGGGACACGCTGGCGAACCCGGCGCCGATCTCGACCCCCTTGACCGCGTTGATGCCCATCATCGCGTAGGCGATGTCGGCGTCCATCTTGTCGAACAGCGGCTCGCCCAGGCCGACCGGTACACCGCTGGCACTGACCCGGATGCGGGCGCCGCAGGAGTCGCCCGACTTGCGCAGCGCCTCCATGTAGGTCTCCAGTGCGGACACGTCGGCCACCGGCGCGAAGAACGGGTTGGCCGGCACGTGGTCCCAGCTCTCGAAACCGATCGGCAGTTCGCCGATCTGCGTCATGCAGCCGCGGAACTCGGTGCCGTATGTCTCGCGCAGCCATTTCTTGGCCACTGCGCCGGCGGCGACCATCGGGGCCGTCAGCCGGGCCGACGAACGCCCGCCGCCGCGCGGATCGCGGATGCCGTATTTCTGGAAATAGGCATAGTCGGCATGGCCGGGGCGGAAGGTCTGCAGGATGTTGCCGTAGTCCTTGCTGCGCTGGTCGGTGTTGCGGATCAGCAGCGCGATCGGCGTGCCGGTGGTCAGGCCTTCGTGCAGGCCGGACAGGATCTCGACCGCGTCGGGCTCCTGGCGCTGCGTCACATGGCGGCTGGTGCCGGGACGCCGCCGGTCCAGTTCGCGCTG
>JBFIDI010000205.1:0-9606 GCA_041581405.1 Burkholderiaceae bacterium | reverse complement strand
GGCCTGAACCAGCAATCCGTCATAGGCCAGCACACGCAGCCGATTGACGCGTTTCGCCCCCTTGTGAAACCGGATCAATTCGTCGAAGAGCCGCGGATTGTCGGCCCTCGCGAGCTCGAACACGAGCCGAATAGACGTAGCCGGGTCGGTGTTGCTCTTGGCCACGGTCATGCCTCCCGCGGCGCGTCACGGCCTGCTGCCATTACGCTGCGCGCATAGTTCTGGCCTGCCAACTGAAACCCGCGGACGTTGGCAAACATCGGCTCTTTGACCTCCTGGATCCGATGCTTCGGGAACGCCGCCTTGACCGCCTTGCGAAACAGGAACGCACCGCCCCCTACCAGGATGATGTTCTGCAGCCGGTGCGGCTCCTCGATCCATTCCAGCATGCCGACCACCGCCTGCTCGGCGACGTTCTCGGCAATCGCAAGATGCTGCTTGAGGTCATACGGCTTTTGAAACATCGTCAAGGGCTTGCCGGTGCGCAGCGCCAGGTCGATGGCATCGTAGTTGCGGAACTGGACCCCGGCAGCCCGTGAGATCTCCAGAGCCAAAGCCCGCAGGACATCCGACATACCCCGATTCAGCGAGTGGCTCTGCTTCTGCACCAGACGAGTGCCGCGCGCCACCAGCCAGTCGAAGGTCCGCGCGCCCGGATCGATGATCAGGCTCTCCTCCTTGGCGATGGTGGCCATCTTCTGGTTCTCGGTCGCAAATTGCACCAGTGCACCCTGGGGTTGTGCCACGGCCAGTGCCTTTGCCACGGTCACGATCCTGCCCGCGCCCACATCGTGCTCCCCGGCCATCGCCCTCTCCAGTGAAGCCTTCCTGCTTGCCAGCAGCGACACTGGCAGCCCAACGACCATCAGGTCGATGTGGCTGAGCTTCATCATGCCCAACGCCCCTCGGTAAAACGCCATGTACTCCGGAGAGTCGGTGTAGCCGTCATGCAGTTGCCTGGCCCGGAACGTGTCGGCGGCCAGCGCGACATCTGGCCCCACCTCGTAGAACAGGTTCCCAATCGGGATGCTTACTGTCTTTCGTCGCTCTCCCGGCTCCCAACCTGGCGTCGGGCCAGACGAGGCATAGGCTACGGACGGGAAACTGGCACATCGGATCTCGGTGGGCGTGGCATGAGTGACAAACTTTGTGTTGCCGGATCCCACATCGACCGCCCTGACGATCAATTCCATAGAACTCTCCCATATTGGTTGAACAACTGCCAGCATCGAACCTGCGAGTGGCAGACACCACACAGATTCCGGCGCCGCGGCATGCCGTTTCACGACCAGCCGGGTTTCGCTGTCATTGCGATCAACCTGCAAATGCCTTGAACTGCCAGTCCAGGTCGACCTGCCAACGCTCCGACATCCATGTCTGTCAGTACGGTGTCACGACAAGTCGGGTCGTCAACCCCGCATTTGGCTGCGCCAGACGATCGAGCGGCGGGGCTTGCCGGTTCGAGAAATTGCACCGTTGGGACCAGAGGCGCCGCTTTTGCCTGTCAACCCCGCATCCAGCCTGGGTCCGTCCCTCGTTGGTGCAATAAATCCCCCTCAACACAACTTTGCAATCTGTCAACTGCCACCAGAAACTCCCGCCCAAGTGCCAGTAATGCAGCACCCGGCCGTTGACGCACAAATCACACTGTTGTCAACTACGGCTTCCTGCTGGCCCTCCTGGCCAGGCTCCGTCGAGGAGCCAAAGGCGTCGCAGTCGTTACCTGCCCTTCCCCTCTGGCCGTCCCGAACGGCCGTTGGCTTCACCCTGGAGGTGAGGCACCGAAGGTCCCCTCCTTCGAAGAATCCACCGTGTGGCCCCGCCGGCGCGTTGCGCCGGGCGTACCCGATACGCGACACGCGGTGGAGATGAAGATCGGCAGCGCTTGCCGTTGCCGACGCATTCCGTCATCCAGTGAGCACGCGCCCTTGTGGCGCGGCATGCGGTCGTGTTGGCCCCCATCGGGCTCCCCGCATCGTCTTCGCTCACGCTCTGTGCACCGCCCTGGACTACCGGTCAGGGGTGGGCCCATGCCAGCGGATGGCTCTTTGAATTTCGGCCTGATCCACCTGCTCAGGCGAGGCTTGACCTCGCCGACCGCCGATCGCACACGCCCCGGAGGCCTGGCGTCGGCAAAAAAGCCCATGAATGCAGAAATGCATGAACGGGCCGGATCAACCTGTTTGCATTTTTAAGAACGACCGGGTCGTGCCGCGCATCTCGCGCCACACGACAAAACTTCTGGGCTGGTGCCGCGGGATTGTGGTTTCCGCGGCACCAAGACAACTGAACCACACCGCCGGCGGACCATGCAACCGGTCCGCCGTCCGAATCATTTCTTTCAGCCAACATGGCGAGCCGGGAGGCAGCCGCGGCACGCCCCCTTCAAAACCATCGACATGACAAACGAGACCCCTTCGCCACACCGCAACCCGCATCGAATGTCAGACGACCAAGGTCCACACGTTCGCACGAACTCCGTACGGCTGCTCCAACACCAGCCTGCGCGCAGGCAGGACTGGGGATCCCTGTCCGCCCAGGAGATCCTGGCGCGCCACCTGCCGGGAAAATCGGATCCGCTGCAGGTCCTCGAGGTCCTGCTCGAACTCTTCAACACCCGGCACACCGCGCTCAACAAGACCGTCTCGCACAAGACCCGCCATGAACGCGCGCTGTTCCTGCGCCGGTTCTTTCGCGACCTCAGGACCAGGGCCGGATTCAACACGGTGCCCGATCCGCGCAACCTGGGCCAACGGCATATACAGGCCATGGTCACGCTCTGGCAGCACGAGGCGCTCGCTCCGGCCACGATCCAGACCTACCTGAGTTTTCTGCGCGGACTCGCGAGCTGGCTGTCCAAGCCGGGACTCGTGCGCGCCCCCGGACACTATGGACTGGAGCCGGATGCGTACCAGCGACATGAGAACGCCAGCCACGACAAAAGCTGGTCCGCCCAGGGCATCGATGCCGAGGCAATGATCGATCGGATCTGCGAATTCGATATCCACGTCGGCGCGTCCCTGCGCCTGATGCATGTCTTCGGATTGCGGCGCAAGGAGTCAGTCCAGGTGCGCCCCTATGCCCATGTCCAGCCATTCGAGCACACCGGCCTGCCGGAGCACCTCAAGGAATCGGAAAAGTACCTCTGGGTCAAGGGCAAGGGCGGCAGGGTGCGCTGGCTTGCGATCAGCACCACGGCGCAAAAGGACGCGATCGCCTTCGCGCAGTCCCTGGTGCGCAACCGTACCTCCCCGATCGGCCATCCGGATCGCGACCTCAGGGCCAACCTGCGTCGACTCGACTATGCATTGGCGCGATTCGGCCTGACCCGGGCGGCGCTTGGCGTGACCGCGCACGGCCTGCGACACCAGGCGCTCAACGATGCCTACGAGGCCCACAGCGGCGTCATGTCACCGGTACGCGGCGGCGGAAACGTCTCGCGGCAAGTCGACCAAGCGGCGAGATACAAGGTCTCTGGCCTTGCCGGCCATGCGCGACTCAGAGCCGCTGGTGCGTATGTCGGCAGCCGTCCGCGGCAGCAAGCCCCGTCGCATCAAGAAACAGACGCCCCTCGTGATGCTTCGCCCGTGCCAGAGCTGGACCCAGGCGAGCAGCATGTGTTCACCGCGTGAAATCCGGCACCTCCACAGCGGACGTCAACTGGCTACCATTGCAGCCATGCCGCCACTTTTCGAGATCGTGCTTCTGTTCTGCGGGCCCAGCGGATACCTGGCCGAGATTCGCAGGCTCGATCGCGATTCCGCGGCACCCAAGTCGGACATCTATCAATGGTTGTGGATCGAGGACGGCGCTGTCCAGGCACTGCGATTTGTCGCCATGGCCCGCGACCAGGTCGAACGGCGGATCTTCCGGGAAGCACAGCTGCTATTCGACAACGACCGCGGAGAACTGTGCTGGACCGGGAGCGAACCGATTGCCCTCACTCCGCTATCGTCCAGGTACCTGCCAGCCCCATTGACCCAACTGGTCAATATTCACCTTACCTGACGCGCCTGCAGCGGCACCAAGCTTCATCGCATCGGCCGGACGCGAAATCCCCGCCGATCCAGCGCCATTGCTCGTGTCATCAGACAAGGTGACGGACCTAGCCTGCAGGCATGACCACCTGCCACCAAAACTCCGCCCCTGCCACACCCATCCTCCACGCCCATCCACCCTTCCAGTTCAGTATCCGGTTTCGCAGACTGCACGAACTGGAAAGGCAGCTGGCCACCGCAAGCCGCAACAAGCACGCCACTGACGCCGGCGCAACTTCGTACGAACAAGTCCCTGGCCGCACATCGAGATCGCCATCGCCCTTTTCATCGTCATCCACGCCGGGCAGCGACAGGCGGCGGCCGTTTGCCGTCGACTGTCATGTCCTGCTCGCATTGCAGGACCTGGGCGGAATCAGCCGCCGGCACGGACGCCCCGGCGTCGATGCGGCGCTGCTGCACCTGTGCGCAACGCTGCTGCAACATGTCCGGCACGCCGATGCTCTGACAAGACTGAACGGCGGCATGTTCGCGCTGGTGCTACCGCAGACCCGGGTCATGGATGCCTTCGACGTGCTTGAGCATCTGCGACGCGTCGTGCTGGCGTCGCCACTACCCCTCCATGGGGAACACATACGACTGCAGTTCTGCGCTGGCGTCACCGAGCGTCGCCCTCTTGAGAGCCTGTGCGAATCGATGCCGCGCGCATGCGCCGCGCTGCAAAGCGCCAGACGCACAGGAAAGGCCTGCATCCATTGGCAGGCGCCCCATCGCACACACGGGTAACGGCGGCGACGATGTCCCGCATCGATCGGACGCCCGAGGCGGCCACCACGTGCGTACAAGGACTTCTTCACGGGCCCGCTTGATCTCCTCTCCCGCACGACCTCTGTTCGTCGATCGTCGCCGACAACAACACACCGACCCGATCAAGTGAAACGACGACTCAGAACCGCCACCATCTCGACGGTCGCCGCGTGCGCGCCCCGATTCCGGGATCATTCCGTTCTTCCCGGACAACAGCACCCTTCTGCCGAAATTTCGGGCGCACTAGGCGCAAGCCGCGACCGGCATGGCGCCAGCCCGTTTGTCCAACAACTTATCCACAGGTTTTTCGACCTGTTCAGTGGATAACTCGCGAGCGTGCAACACGTTGACAGACGCTGCGTCAGCCGACACGACCACGGCTTGCCACCGACAAACACCGCCGTGACGCGCCGATGGACTGTGGCAAAACGGCAGCAGCCCGGCCAACACATTGCGCTACCGGGCACGCGTGCGCCACACTGCAGGTGCTTCCCGCAGGCATCGCGTCTGCACAGCCTTCACCCGGGACCCGACTCCCGCTGAAGTCCAGCCCCACGCTGGCGTCGCAGTCGTTACCTGCCACCACACGCATGCGCCGGCATCAAGCCCGGCGCCAACCAGGCGCCACGAGCGCCCGGCAAGCAGACGGCAGGAGCACCCACTCCTGTCTCGTCCAGAACGCGTTCCGCACCCGATATTCAGGCCCGGACACGCGTGAAGAACCTTCGATCGGCCATGCGAATGGCCGGTCGATCCGTCGTTCGAACGCCACGCGTCGAACATTCCCGCATGGGGAACCCCAAGTTCCCCATCGGTGGGAGCGGTGTTCCCTTTCACCACCTGAAGGAGAGCACCACCATGATTGCAGTTCCTGCATCGCACCATCCGCGCGCCATTGGCGTGCTGCTTGGAGGATCCGGCCGCGCGCTGGGTCGCCAAGTCATCCAACGCCGAGTCGCAGCGCTGCTGCGCCCGGCGGCCATGGACCCACAACGGGTCTGCGACGTGCCCACCGGCACGGCACACCGGAGCTGAGCACCATGCTGCTCGAGTTTTACCGTAAGCGCGTCGCCGCGATGGTGATCGAACTCACACGCGAGGATCCCCATGTGGTCAAGCTGGTGATCGCACGCCTGCGCAAGGCAGGCGACATCGCCCCCGACGACCTGGTCTACCTCGACCGGATCGCCGACAAGTGGATCCGCATCGCGCGCAGCAACCGCGCCAAGGCTTGATGCCAGCCCCCAGCCCCATCTCGGGGCTGGGGGCATGGTGTCAATGGCTGCCGATTCGCAGCAATTCGCACCTGCCTGGCAAGCCTTTGCACCAGGCGCAGACCAGAGCCTCTCAATCCACCCGGACCACATCCACGCGCCGCGGCGCCGGAATGTCCGCCCCACTTCCCGGAGCAACACCATGTACCCCGAAAAATCGGCGCCCCAACGCGCCAAGCGTCCCGCGATCGAACGCGAGGAAGAAAAAGCCTGGATCCGCTTCTACCAGCGGGTCGACGCCGATCCGGTGCTTGCCGGCGAGATCCTGGCCCAGCTCGACAGCGATGCCGAACTGCGGCGCAGGCACAGCGCGCTGTACCTGTGCTGCAGGCAGTCGCTGCACGCCCACCAGGCACGCAGCGCACGCAACCGGCAGGTCGCATCCGCGCTGCGCTGGATGTCGCGCCGACTGTTTGTCGCGCCGCTGGCGGTGCTGGTGCGTGCCACGGCCCAGGGCTGGCGCCGCAGCGGCGCCGTCGCACTGGCCCTGCTGCCACCATCGCCGGCCGAACCGGCCCGCGCCAAGGTCGAGGACCTGCTGCGCACGTCGGATGTAGCAGCCGCCCGGGTGGCTTTTCAGGAGACGGCTGCGGGCACGCCTGCGGACCGCGAGCCCCACGCAGCAGGCACCGGCACGGCGGCGCCAACACAACACGCCGGCGCTGCATGAGTCCTTCGGCGGCCCGGTACGGACGCATACCACCCGATCCCCGCGCCAACCCCGCCTGGTGGATCGGCGTGGCCCGGCCGCCATGGCCGCCGGAGCCAACCCTGCGGCCAAGAAAAACCTTCCCCACCAACCCTGTCTGGAGAAAACCACATGAATCCGATACTCACGACCTTGCGTGCGATCGAGCAACGCGCTGAACGTGCCATCGACCACGAACTGCAAACCATGATGCAGGAGATCCTCGCATTGCGCACCTCCCTGGTCCTGGGCGAGCGCAGCGAAGCCGACAGCCTGCTGATCAAGCTCGACCACTTGCTCAGCGCGCACAGTACACGCGCTGAAGGCGCCAGCACGCAGACTCCGGCCACCAGCAGAGGCAGCCTGCGCGCCATGGAGTGCCGACAGTCGCCCGATATCGTCTACCAGGCCAGCTTCTTCGATCCGCAGTTCGGCTCGCTCGAAGACGTGATAGCCGCCAGTTCATTCGACTGCGCGGTGCAGGCCGCGTTCAGCCGGCTGCAGGAGGACATCGACTGCACGGTCGACGCCAGCTGGAGCCATGGCCGCGGGCGCCTGGAAGTCCAGACCCTGGACGGCATCATCATCGCCAGCGTGCAGGCGGCACCCGCCACCGTGGTGGCGGTGCACCCGTCCATCGTGCAGGCCTGCCAGGCCCTGCGCGATGGCGAGACCGTTCTCAGCCAGGCCCAATTCGCACAGGCGCTGCTCGAGCGCGCGACGCTGTAGCTGCGCGACGCAGGGCGCACGGCGCCAGGCCAAACTGGCCTGCGCCGCTGCCCATCACAACGCGCGCCGGCACAGATCGATCTCGCGGTCGATCAGCCAGTGCAGGAACCGGGTCTCCTCGGAGTGGCCCCAGTAGAACGCCT
This sequence comes from Burkholderiaceae bacterium, assembly GCA_041581405.1. Taxonomy (GTDB): domain Bacteria; phylum Pseudomonadota; class Gammaproteobacteria; order Burkholderiales; family Burkholderiaceae_C; genus CAISIP01. The sequence continues at coordinate 1,970 of JBFIDI010000205.1, read as the reverse complement.
TGCAGCGTGCCACGTAGGCATCCAGGTCACCCAGACAACGGATGCCCTCGGGCTCGATGTCCGTCAGATGCGTGAGGCGGGCGATCTCGTTGCGCGTGAGTCGAATCTGCTGTCCCAGGCACAGCATGGCAAGCTCCCCATTGGTGGCGTGAAGGCTATGGTGCCGAATCGCGCCGCGCCTGTCACCGGGTTTTCAGCACCAATCCGCAACAGGCTGAAAGACGATGTCAAGTGTCATTGCCGGCACACTGCAATAGCACTGCAGTGACTGTACGCGGCGCCCCGTCACCGAGCCGTCGCGCCGCAGCCACAGCCTGCCAGGCAGCATGTAGGCTGCACCAACGCCATCGGCAAGATCCCCGTTCGCCAGGCATATACCAGTGTCAACCGGCACCAGCTGCTTGCGGTCGCGCGGTCGGCACTGCACAGTGAAGTCTTGCAGCTGACACGCCATCGTGGCGTGCATCCTCCGACCCCGTGTCGGCGTCGCAGTCGTTACCTGCCCCTGCACTGGCACACGCCCCGGCGTGTGCCTTCCCTTCGGGAACCCTGTTCCCCAAGGGAATGGCGTTCCCGCATCCGATATCCAACCGATTGGAGAACGCCTTGAATCCTCCCACCATGTCACGGTCCGAACTGGTCCGTGTATTGCTCGGCAACCCCCGCCTGATGCCAGCGCCGATCACGGCGCTGCAGGCGGGCGACGCCGAAGCCCCCTACCCGTCCAGCGATGCGCATCAGAACAGGCTGCTCGAGCGCAGGCTGCTGGCGGCGCGCGAGATCCTGCTGCGCGACCTGCGCAAGACCCTGAACACGAATTCCGTGTTCCAGAGTCCACGCGACCTGCACGACTGGCTGCGGCTGCGCTGCGCGCATCTGGAACACGAGATCTTCCTGGTCATGTACCTCACCGTGCAGAACCAGATGATCGAGATCGAAGAAGTTTTTCGGGGAACACTGACGCAGACCAGCGTCTACCCCCGGGAAATCGTCAAGGGCGCGTTGCTGCGCAATGCCGCCGCGGTCGTGCTCGCGCACAACCATCCCAGTGGCGGCACCCAGCCCAGCCGGGCCGACGAATCGCTGACACACACGCTCAGGGCCGCACTGGCGCTGGTCGACGTGCGTGTGCTGGACCACTTCATCGTGGCCGGCACGCAGACCGTGTCGTTCGCCGAACGCGGACTGATCTGAACGGCGGGCGCAACGCCCAACCACCACATGTTCCTCACCGGGGCCCGCCGCCAGCGCGGCGTGCGGGTGCCCGGCCATCCACAGGAGAACCTCCGATGAGCACATCCCACGAAATAATCTGCCCGAGCTGCGACGGCGTCGCGCAACCGCTCGGCCAACTGGGCCGACTTGCCTGGCACCGCTGCCGCGACTGCGGCCAGACTTTTCATGAAACGCGCTGCGTGCAGCAGGGCACCACGCCTGGCACGTTCGCGCAGTCCGCCGTTCTTGCGCTGCGCGAGCAGGCCGAAACCCTGGCCGCACTGTCGGTGCGGCATCTGACGCCCGATACACGCGACAGGCTCAGGCGCAACAACCTGTCGGTCAACGCCTATCCGCAGGGCGATGGCGGCTTCGTCTATGTCGGCATCCCGAAATACGACATCCCGCTGGAGACCGACCTGGCCCGTCTGTTCGACCTGGCCGAACAGGCCGGCGTCGCCTGGCTGAAATTCGATGCCGATGCGGCCATCATCGATGGCGTTCCACTGCACGGCGCTGCCGAGGTCTGGCCATGAGCCGGCACAGCGCACATGCCCGCTACCAGGGTCGTGTGGTCCTTGTCGTGGCCGGCTACGACCGCCCGCTGGACGAAGTGTTCCTGCAGGTGTTCGGCAGCCATGGCCCAGGCCAGCGCTGCGACGAGTGGCTGATCTACACCAGCATCAACGAGCCCCATTGCGACTGGAGCACTGTGGACACGATCGCCGCCAAGCTCGCTAGCCTGGGCATCGGGG
>JBFIDI010000204.1:0-9671 GCA_041581405.1 Burkholderiaceae bacterium | reverse complement strand
GGCGCGGGCGCGCGAACTGGACCAGTTCGCCAGCGGCCACGATGCCCAACTGGGGTTCACGCTGCGCGCGCGCAGCGCCGCCTGGAGCCCCGGTTACGTGCAGCAGCACGCGGCGCGGCTGGGTTTCGTGTCCGGGTCCTTGCCCGGTCGCATGGTGCTGCCCGCCACCGGTGCCGGCCTGCCGCCGGTGCTGAGCCTGGCCTTCGATACCCAGGCGGCGCTGGCCGACGATCCGGCGCAGGCCGCGGTGCGCGAGGTGTCGCTGGCGCTGGACGTGTCCCAGGTCGACCGGGCCGAACAACCCTTCGTGCGCTTGCGGGAGGTCGCCCAGTCGATGGCGCAGGCGATGGACGGTGTCGTCACCGACGACAACGGCCAGGTGCTGGCGCGCGAGACCATGGACAACATCGGCGGCGAACTCGAGGGCTTGTACGACACCTTGCAGGCCCGTGACCTGGCCGCCGGATCGGCGCTGGCGCGGCGCCTGTTCTCCTGAGGCGGCGCCTGCGCGCGCCCCTGGCAGCGATGGCACACGCCCAAGACCCGATGGACAAGTCCGACGACGCCGACGCGGCGCGGGTCCGGTGCTTGCACGAGACGCTGCACCGGCACGCGCACCAGTACTACGTGCTCGACGATCCGCTGATTCCGGATGCCCAGTACGACCAGTTGTTCCAGGAGCTGCAGGCGATCGAGCAGCGCCGGCCGGAGCTGTTGCGGCCCGATTCGCCGACGCAGCGGGTAGGCGGCAAGCCGCTGGCCCAGTTCGCGCCGGTGCGCCATGCGGTGCCGATGCTCAGCATCCGCACCGAGACCGACACCCTGGCCAGTGGCGCGGAGGCCTTCGATGCGCGGGTACGGCGCGAACTGGGCCTGGGGCCGGATGCGCCCGCGATCGACTATGTCGCCGAGCCCAAGTTCGACGGCCTGGCGATGAGCCTGCGTTACGTCGACCGGGTGCTGGTGCAGGCCGCAACCCGGGGCGACGGCGAGACCGGCGAGGACGTGACCCAGAACATCCGCACCATCGGCCAGATCCCGTTGCGCCTGCCGCCGCAGGCACCGGCGCTGCTCGAGGTGCGTGGCGAGGTCTACATGCGCCGCGACGATTTCGAACGCCTCAATGCCGCGCAGCGCGACAAGATCGCCGCGGGAGCCAAGGGCGAGAAGACCTTCGTGAACCCGCGCAATGCCGCGGCCGGCGCGGTACGCCAGCTCGACCCGGCCATTGCCCGCCGGCGTCCGCTGAGTTTTTTTGCCTACGGCCTGGGTGAGGTCACGCCGCCCGAACACGGCGGGCCGGTATTCACCGAGCACTTCGCGATCCTGCAGCGGCTGCGGGCCTGGGGTTTCCCGGTCAGCGACCTGGTCGAGATGGCCCGCGGGGCCCCGGCGCTGGCCGACTACCACCGGCGTGTCGGCGCCATGCGTGACAGCCTGGGTTTCGACATCGACGGCGTGGTCTACAAGGTGGACCGGATCGCGCTGCAGCAGCGCCTGGGTTTCGTCAGCCGCGAGCCGCGCTGGGCGGTGGCGCACAAGTACCCGGCGCAGGAACAGGTGACGACGGTACTCGGGATCGAGGTGCAGGTCGGCCGCACCGGCAAGCTGACGCCGGTGGCCAAGCTGGCGCCGGTGTTTGTCGGCGGCGTCACCGTCACCAATGCCACGCTGCACAACGAGGACGAGGCCCGGCGCAAGGACGTGCGGGTCGGCGACACCGTGGTCGTGCGGCGCGCCGGCGACGTGATTCCCGAGGTGGTCTCGGTCATGGCGGACAAGCGCGTGGCCGGTGCCCCGGCGTTCTCGATGCCGCGCCAGTGCCCGGTCTGCGGATCCGAGGCCGTGCGCGAAGAGGGCGAGGCCGACTACCGCTGCACCGGCGGCCTGTATTGCGGCGCACAGCGCAAGCAGGCGATCCTGCATTTCGCGCAGCGCCGCGCGGTCGAGATCGAAGGCCTGGGCGAGAAGCTGGTCGACCAACTGGTCGACGGCCAGCTGATTCGCACCTTGCCCGACCTGTACCGGCTGGGCCTGGCCGCGTTGGCCGGGCTCGATCGCATGGCCGACAAGTCGGCGCGCAACCTGCTCGATGCGCTGGAACGCTCGAAACAGACCACCTTGCCGCGTTTCCTGTTCGGCTTGGGCATCCGCCATGTCGGGGAAGCGACGGCCAAGGAGCTGGCGCGCCACTTCGGCAAGCTGGACGCGATCATGGACGCAACCGAGGAGCAATACCTGGAGGTCGACGACGTCGGGCCCATCGTGGCCCGGAGCCTGCACCAGTTCTTCGCCCAGCCGCACAACCGGGAGGTCGTCGAGCAGTTGCGGGCCTGCGGCCTGAGCTGGGAGGAGGGCGATCCGGCGCCGCGCGCGGTGTTGCGCCTGAGCGGCAAGACCTTCGTGGTCACGGGGACCTTGCCGACCATGGGGCGCGAACAGGCCAAGGCGCTGATCGAGGCGGCCGGCGGCAAGGTCGCCGGATCGGTCAGCAAGAAGACCGACTACCTGCTGGCCGGGGCCGAGGCCGGCAGCAAGCTCGACAAGGCGCTGGCGCTGGGTGTGCCGGTGATCGACGAAACCCGACTCCAGGAGATGCTCGATGGCGGTGCGTGAGATTCTCAAGATGGGCGACCCGCGCCTGCTGCGCGTGGCCCAGCCGGTGACGCAATTCGACACCGACGCGCTGCATCTGCTGATCAGCGACATGCTCGACACCATGCATGCGGCCAACGGCGCGGGCCTGGCGGCGCCGCAGATCGGCGTCGACCTGCAACTGGTGATCTTCGGCACCGACACCGTCAATCCGCGTTACCCGGATGCCCCGCCGATTCCCCGTACCGTGCTGATCAATCCGGTCGTGACGCCACTACCGGGCCCCGACGGTGGGTCGGAAATGGTGGAGGACTGGGAGGGTTGCTTGTCGGTTCCGGGATTGCGGGCGGTCGTGCCGCGCCACGGCCGGGTGCGTTATGCCGGCTGCGACCGCTATGGCGATGCGATCGAACGCGAGGTCGACGGCTTCCACGCCCGCGTGGTGCAACACGAGTGCGACCACCTCGCCGGCGTGTTGTATCCGATGCGGGTGCGCGATTTCACGCGCTTCGGTTTCACCGAGGTGTTGTTTCCCGGCCTGGACGCGTCGCAGGACGACTGACGGCGGCGCCCCGGGCAGGCGTTGCGGGACGCGCCGGCGTCAGGCCAGGGTCCGCAACAACTCCGTCTCGACGGCAATCTGGTCGCGGTTGTATTGCAGCTGTGCGCCGTCGATCAGGAAGGTGTCGTCGACCCGTTCGCCCAGCGTGGCGATCTTGGCCAGCTGCAGGTTGATCTGGTGGCGCGCCAGCACGCGGGCCACCGCATACAACAATCCGACACGATCGCTGGCCGTGATGTTGAGCAGCCAGCGCTGGCCTTTCTCGTCCGGGCGCAGCGTGACGCGGGGCGTGATCGGGAAACTCTTGACCCGGCGCGACACGCGTCCCTTGACCGGCTCGCGCAGCGGCGCGGTGTCGGCGATGGCCTGCGACAGGCCGGTCTCCACCATGCTGGTCAGTTCCCGGTAGTGTTCGGGCATGGCCGCGGTGACGACCTGGAAGGTGTCGAGCGCGAAGCCGTTGCGCGCGGTGTGGATGCGGGCGTCCAGGATGCTGAATCGGCTGCGGTCGAAATATCCGCAGATACGCGCGAACAGGTCGGTCTTGTCGCGCGTGTAGACCAGGATCTGCAGGCCTTCGCCCACCGGCGAGCGGCGCGCGCGCACGACCGGCTTCTCGGAGCCGACATGGCGCGACAGGTGGCGCGTGTGCCAGGCGATGTCGCCGGCGTCGTGGCGCATGAAATAACCGATGTCCAGCGTGTCCCACAATTTCTTGTGCGCCTCGTGCGGCAGGGCATACAAGGCGATCGTCACCAGCGCCTCGCGCTTGCGCGCCTCCACCTCGGCCTGCGGATCGGGGACCTCGCCGCCCAGCGCGCGGGCCGTGGCCTTGTACAGGTCTTCGAGCAGCTTGCCCTTCCAGGCGTTCCAGACCTTGGGGGAGGTGCCCCGGATGTCGGCCACGGTCAGCAGGTACAAGGCGGTCAGGCGGCGCTCGGTGCCCACCTTGGCGGCAAACCGCATGATGACGTCCGGGTCGCTGAGGTCGGCCTTCTGTGCCGTATGGCTCATCGTCAGGTGTTCGCGCACCAGGAACTCGATCATGCGCGCGTCCTCGGCCGCGATGCCGTGCTGGCGGCAGAACTGGCGCACGCTGGTGGCGCCGAGCTTGGAGTGGTCGCCGCCCCGGCCCTTGGCGATGTCGTGGAACAGCGCGGCCAGGTACAGGATCCAGGGCTTGTCCCAGCCCGCGGCCAGTTGCGAACACAATGGGTATTCGTGCGCATGCTCGACGATGAAGAATCGCCGCATGTTGCGCAACACCATCAGGATGTGCTGGTCGACCGTGTACACATGGAACAGGTCGTGCTGCATCTGGCCGACGATGCGCCGGAACACCCACAGGTAGCGTCCGAGCACCGAGGTCTGGTTCATCAGCCGCATCGCGTGCGTGAGGCCGTCGTGCTGCTTGATGATCTGCAGAAAGGTCTGGCGGTTGACCGGGTCGTTGCGGAACTTCGCGTCCATCACCGAGCGGGCGTTGTACAGCGCGCGCAAGGTGCGGCTGGACAGGCCCTTGGTTCCGTTGCTGGTCTGGTAGAGCAGGAAGGTCTGCAGGATCGCGTGCGGCTCGCGCACGTACAGGTCGTCGCTGACCACGTCGATCATGCCGGCCTTCTCGTTGAACCAGGCGTTGATCCGCCGCGGCTCGGCGGCCGACGGGTACAGCCGCTCCTCCATGTTGAGCAACACGATCTGGTTGAGCTGCGTGATCGCCTTGGCCGCCCAGTAGTAGCGCCGCATCAGCGCCTCGCTGGCGCGCACGACGGTGATCTTGCGCGTGGACTTGACCGAGGTCTCGGTCAGGCCCAGCGATATGGGTGCGGTGTTGTTGGGCGGCGTGCGGTAACCGAAGGATTCGGCCACGGCGGTCTGCATGTCGAACACGAGGCGGTCTTCGCGTCGGTCGGCGATCAGGTGCAGCCGCATGCGGATCAGCCGCATCAGCGCCTCGTTGCGCTTGATCTGTCGCACCTCGAGCGGGGTCGCCAGGCCCGAGCGGGCCAGTTCGTCCCAGTTCTTGCCCATGCCGGCGGCCTTGGACACCCACAGCAGCATCTGCAGGTCGCGCAAGCCGCCGGGAGATTCCTTGCAGTTGGGCTCGAGCGCGTACGGCGTGTCCTCGTACTTGTTGTGGCGCTGGCGCATCTCCAGCGTCTTGGCGACGAAGAAGGCGCGCGGGTCCATGGCCTCGCTCAGCCGCTCGCGCATGGTCGCGTACAGGCGGCGGTGGCCGACGATCAGCCGCGACTCCAGGATCGAGGTCTGGACGGTGACGTCCTTGTCGGCTTCGGCCAGGCATTGCGACACGGTGCGCACGCTCGAGCCGATCTCGAGCCCGGTGTCCCAGCAACTGCCGATGAAGGTCTCGACGCGCGACTGCAGGCTGTTGCCGTTCTCGGCGGGTTCGTCGTCGGGCAGCAACACCAGCACGTCGACATCGGAGTGCGGAAACAGCTTGGCACGGCCGAAACCACCGACCGCCACCAGGGCGCAGCGGCCGCGCATGCCCGCCTGCTCCCACAAGGTGCACAGGGTCGCATCGGCGAGGTCGGACAATTGCGTCAGCGTCTTGCCGACCGCGCGCGTCGACGCGGCGCTGGCGCGGATCGTCGCCAGCAGCGCGCGTTTCTTGGTGCGGAAGTCTTCGCGCAGTTCCTGTACCGCGCGCATCGGAGAGTCCTCCGTCCGCGCCGCTGCGTCAGCGGGCGCCGACAAAATCGGGGGGCGGGGGGCTGCCCGCGGACAAGGTCATGATCTCGTAGCCGTCCTGCGTGACCAGCACGGTGTGCTCCCACTGGGCCGACAACGAATGGTCCTTGGTGACGATGGTCCAGCCATCCTTCTCGGGGCCGTCCTTGATGTCCTTGCGGCCGGCGTTGATCATCGGCTCGATCGTGAAGGTCATGCCGGGCTTGAGCTCCTCCAGCGTGCCGGGCTTGCCGTAGTGCAGCACCTGGGGCTCCTCGTGGAACACCTTGCCGATGCCGTGGCCGCAGAACTCGCGCACCACGCTGAATCCCTGCGATTCGGCGAATTTCTGGATCGCCCAGCCGATGTCGCCCAGGCGCGCGCCGGGGCGCACCTTCACGATGCCGTGCCACATCGCCTCGTAGGTCAGGTTGCACAGGCGCCGCGCGGCGATCGAGGTGTCGCCGACGATGAACATGCGGCTGGTGTCGCCGTGCCAGCCGTCCTTGATGACGGTGATGTCGATGTTGACGATGTCGCCCTTCTTGAGCAGCTTGTCGTTCGGGATGCCGTGGCAGACCTGGTGGTTGACCGAGGTGCAGATCGACTTGGGGTAGGGGATGTTGCCACCGCCACGGTAGTTCAGCGGGGCGGGAATGGCCTGCTGGACTTCGGTGATGTAGGCATGGGCCAGCTGGTCCAGATGGTTGGTCGACACACCGGGCACCACATGGGGCGTCAGGTAGTCCAGCACCTCGGCGGCAAGACGGCCGGCGATGCGCATGCCCGCCACGCCGTCGGCGTCCTTGTAGGTAATTGTCATCGCGCGATTATCCCATCGCCGGCCCGCTAAAATTCCGCCACCGGCCCGGCCATCCCAGGATCGCGGATTTGGCTTGACAGCGGCTGCGACCTTTTTCTACCCATTTCGTGACCCAGACCATCACCCCATTCGAAGGCGGCAACGCGCTAGGGCCTTTCCGCGCGCAGCAACTGCTGGCGCGCCTGCAGGCGGTTTCCGACCGGATCGTGCGACTCGACGCACGCCATGTGCACCTGGTCTGGTCCGACCAGGCCCTGCAGGACCCGCTGCCCGCGCAGCTGGCCGCGTTGCTGCAATACGGCGAGCCGTATGCGGGCGCCACCGACGGCCCGCTGGTCGTCGTCACGCCACGCCTGGGTACCGTGTCCCCCTGGGCCTCGAAGGCGACCGACATTGCGCACAACTGCGGCCTGCAGCAGGTGCACCGGATCGAGCGCATCGTCGAATACCGGCTCGGACTCAAGAACGGCATGCTGTCGCGCGCCAGTTTGACCGACGCGCAGCTGCGCCAGGCGGCCGACCTGCTGCACGACCGCATGACCGAAAGCGCGCTGTTCGACCGTGCGCAGGCCCATGGGCTGTTTGCCGAGTTGCCGGCGCCGGCGCTGGCGCAGGTCGACGTGATCGCCGGCGGCCGCGACGCGCTGGTGCAGGCCAACGGCGACTTCGGCCTGGCCCTGGCCGAGGACGAGATCGACTACCTGGTCCAGGCCTTCACGCAGCTGGGACGCAATCCCACCGATGTCGAGCTGATGATGTTCGCCCAGGCCAACAGCGAGCATTGCCGGCACAAGATCTTCAACGCCCGGTTCACGATCGACGGCGTGCCGCAGCCCGAGTCCTTGTTCGGCATGATCCGTCATACGCACAAGACCCATCCGCAACACATGGTCGTGGCGTATTCGGACAATGCCTCGGTGAGGGAAGGTGGCACGGTGCAACGCTTCGTCGCCGGCGGCGACGGCGCAGCCACCGGCGCGGCGCCACAGACCTACCGCGCCAGCGAGGCGCTGCAGCATGTGCTGATGAAGGTCGAAACGCACAACCATCCGACCGCCATCTCGCCGTTCCCGGGTGCCGCCACCGGTGCCGGCGGCGAGATCCGCGACGAAGGCGCAACCGGTCGCGGCTCGCGTCCCAAGGCCGGCCTGACCGGCTTCAGCGTCTCGAAGCTGGACCTGGACGGCGGCGCGTCGGGCTACGGCAAACCCGCGCACATCGCCAGTGCGCTGCAGATCATGATCGAGGGCCCGCTGGGCGGCGCCGCATTCAACAACGAGTTCGGCCGTCCCAACCTGCTGGGGTATTTCCGCGAGTTCGAACAGACCGCGGCCTCCAGCGCCGACACGGTGCGCCGCGGCTACCACAAGCCGATCATGCTGGCCGGCGGCCTGGGCAGCATCGATGCCCGGCTGACCCACAAGCAGACCTTTGCGCCCGGCAGCCTGCTGATCCAGCTCGGCGGGCCCGGCATGCGGATCGGCCTGGGCGGCAGCGCCGCCAGTTCCATGGCAACCGGCACCAACGCGACCGCGCTCGACTTCGATTCGGTACAGCGCGACAACCCCGAGATGCAGCGCCGCGCCCAGGAGGTCATCAACCATTGCGTGGCGCTCGGCGATGCCAATCCGGTACTGGCCATCCATGACGTCGGCGCCGGCGGCCTGAGCAATGCGTTTCCGGAGCTGACCAACGATGCCGGCCGCGGCGCACGCTTCGACCTGCGTGCCGTGCCGCTGGACGAAAGCGGCATGAGCCCGCGCGAGATCTGGTGCAACGAGAGCCAGGAGCGTTACGTGCTGGCGATCGCGCCCGCGTCGCTCGAGCAGTTCGCGGCGTTTTGCGCGCGCGAACGGTGTCCGTTCGCCGTCGTCGGCGTGGCGACCGAGGAGCGCGAGCTGGTCGTGCACGACGAAGGGCAGCCCACGCCGGTGGCGATGCCGATGGACGTGTTGCTGGGCAAGCCGCCCAAGATGCAGCGCGACGTGCGCAGCGTGGCGCGGACGTTCGCACCGCTGGATCTGTCCGCCGTCGTCGACCTGCAGGCCGCGGCGATCGCCGTGTTGGCGCATCCGACCGTCGCCTCCAAGCGCTTCCTGATCACCATCGGCGACCGCACGGTCGGTGGCCTGACGCACCGCGACCAGATGGTCGGTCCCTGGCAGGTGCCGGTGGCCGACTGTGCGGTCACGCTGGCCGATTTCCGCGGATTCCGCGGCGAGGCCATGGCGATCGGCGAACGCACGCCGCTGGCCGTGATCGACGCGCCGGCCTCCGGCCGCATGGCGGTGGCCGAGGCGATCACCAACCTGCTGGCCGCGCCGATCGAGTTGTCCCGCGTCAAGCTGTCGGCCAACTGGATGGCGGCCTGCGGCGAGCCGGGTGAGGATGCCGACCTGTATGCGACGGTGCGGGCCGTCGGCATGGAGTTGTGCCCCGCGCTCGGCATCTCGATACCGGTGGGCAAGGACTCCCTGTCGATGCGCACCCAGTGGGTCGATGCGACCGACAACGGTGCGCGCAAGGTCACCTCGCCGGTGTCGCTGATCGTCAGCGCCTTCGCCACGCTGGACGACGTGCGCGGCACGCTGACACCGCAACTCGACAGCCGCGAGGCCGACAGCACGCTGGTGCTGGTGGACCTGGGCCGTGGCCGCAACCGCATGGGCGGCAGCATCCTGGCGCAGACGCTGGAGCAGGTCGGCGACGCCGCGCCCGACCTGGACGACGCGCAGGATCTGGTTGCCCTGGTGCAGGCCGTCAACGCCTTGCGCAACGCGGGCCTGCTGCTGGCCTACCACGACCGCAGCGACGGCGGCCTGTTCGCCACCGTCTGCGAGATGGCGTTCGCCGGCAAGCTCGGGGTGTCGATCAACGTCGACATGCTGGTCACCGAGGGCGACGGCATCAGCGACAGCCGGGCCGAGATGGGCGACAGCAAGAACTGGGCGACCCAGGTGCAGGCGCGGCGCGACGAACTCACGCTCAAGGCCTTGT
>JBFIDI010000203.1:0-9687 GCA_041581405.1 Burkholderiaceae bacterium | reverse complement strand
GGACCTGAGCCTGCCGGGCCTGGACGGGCTGGAGGTCCTGTCCCAGGCGCGCAAGGCCGGCCTGGCCACGCCGGTGCTGATCCTGACCGCACGTGGCACCGTCGGTGACCGCGTCGTCGGGCTGAACACCGGCGCCGACGACTACCTGTCCAAGCCCTTCGACCTGGACGAACTCGAAGCCCGCATCCGCGCCTTGCACCGGCGCGCCGGCGGCGTGGCCGTCGATGGCCAGCCGGAGACCGTCAGCTGCGGGCAGCTGCGCCTGGACGTCGGCAGCGGCGCGATCCACCACGGATTCAAGGTGCTCGACCTGAGCCCGCGCGAGGGCCGCCTGCTGCGCGCGCTGATGCAGCGCCACGGCCGTGCGCTGGCCAAGGAGCAGTTGTTCGAGGTGGTCTTCCCCGGAGCGGCCGAGGTGCAATACGAGGCGATCGAGGTCGTGGTGTACCGGCTGCGCAAGAAACTCGCCGGCGCCGGGGCCACGCTGGTGACGCTGCGCGGCCTGGGTTATCTGCTCAAGACCGAGGCCTGAATGGGCGAGCGCCGGTCCTTGTCGCTGCGCCGCTACCTGCTGCTCGGCATCCTGGTGCCCACCGGCGTGTTCATGCTGGTCAACACCGTCACGCTGTACCGGCAGGCCCTGGCCGCGGTCAATACCGCCTATGACCGCACCTTGCTGGCTTCGGCCAAGTCGCTGGGCGAACTGCTCGAGGTCGAGGGCCAGGGCGCGCAGGCCCGCTTTCGCACCAACGTGCCCTATTCGGCGCTGGAAGCCTTCGAGGCCGACAACCGCAGCCGCATGGTGTACCGCATCTCCACCGTGCAGGGCGAGCTGATCGACGGCTCGCCGGAGCTGCCACTGTGGCGCGGCCGCCTGCCCGACCGGGGGCCGTACGCGGCCCTGGTCGACTTCTACGACGACAGCGTCAACGACGAGGACGTGCGGGTCGCGGTGCTGCTGCAGCCGGTGGCCAGCAACCGCGGCATGGGCATGGTCACGATCCAGGTGGCGGAAACGCTGGAGCTGCGCCAGACGCTGGCGCGCCAGATCCTGGTCGACACCTTGCTGCGCCAGAGCCTGCTGGCGGCGGTCATCGCGCTGGTGGTCGTGCTGGTCGTGCAACGCGCGACCCGGCCGGTGCGCGGCCTCAGTGCCCAGCTGCGCGCGCGGCCCGAGGGCGACCTGCATGCCATCGACGCACCCGACCTGCCGCGGGAACTGCACCCGCTGGTCGATGCCACGAACCAGGTGATGGCGCGGATGCACGACCTGCTGGAGAACCAGAAACGCTTCGTGCGCGATGCCTCGCACCAGTTGCGCACCCCGCTGGCCGTGCTCAAGGTCCAGGTGCAGTCGGCCCTGCGCGGCGACGTCGACCCGTCGCAGGCGCTGCGCGAGATCAACGGCACCGTCGAGCGTGCCACCGTGCTGGCCAACCAGATGCTGGCGCTGGCCAAGGTCGACCAGCTGCGCGGGCAGGCCGATGCGCCGGTCCTCGACCTGGCCGCGATCGTGCGCGCGGTCGCACTCGACCTCTCGCCACTGATGGCCGACAAGGAGCTGGCATTCGACATCGAGACCACACCGGCACCGGTGCGTGCACACGAATGGATGTTGCGCGAACTGGTACGCAACCTGTTGCACAACGCCATCAAGCATGCACCGGCGCAGTCCGCGCTGGCGGTGCGGCTGCGCACCGACGGCACGCACCTGGCGCTGACGATATCGGACGACGGCCCCGGCATCGACGCCGAACTGCGCGCGCGCCTGTTCCAGCCCTTTGCGGCCGGGCACAGCCGCAGCGGATCGGGCCTGGGGCTGATGTTGTGCCACGAGATCACGACGGCGCTCGGCGGCCAGATCGCGCTGGACAACCGCACCCGGCAGGGACGGGTCAGCGGGCTGGACGCAACCGTGCGGCTGGTGTTGTCACAAACTTGAGTCACAATCATGCCAATGCCTGGGATTCGTATCGACAAATGGTTGTGGGCGGCGCGTTTCTACAAGACGCGCAGCCTGGCCACCGACGACATCCACAAGGGCCGGGTCCAGGTCAACGGCAACGAGGTCAAGCCCGCGCGCGACGTCAAGCCCGGCGACACGGTGGCCATGCGCCATGGCAGCCTGACCCGTACCGTGGTCGTGCGCGCGCTGAGCGACCGGCGCGGCCCCGCGCCCGAGGCGCAACAGCTGTATGCCGAGACCGAAGAGAGCCTGCGCCTGCGCGCCGAGGCCCAGGAACTGCGGCGCATGGGCACCGAACCGGCACTGAGCCTGCAACATGGACGCCCGACCAAGCAGGACCGTCGGGCCATGGAAAACGCCTGGGGTTCGCGCTGGAGCGCGTCGGTCGACTCCTGAATGCCGTCGCCGCTGCCGTCGCGGCGCGTACCTTTCCGTCAGTTGGAGTCCGTGCGCCCCTGCTGCTCCGGCGGCATCGGCTGCGTGTCCTCGAACTCGACGACCATTTCCTGCTTCGCCCGGGCATCGAGCCATTCCTGCCACGCCTGCTCGCTGTCGTGTTCGATCACCTCGGGTTGCGGCACGGGTTCGCCGAAGACGAAGTCGAGCAGCACGGCGGACACGCCGCGGCCAGGCGGTTTGGCGCCGGATCTCCATTTGTTGTTCATGCCACATAGGCTACGGCATGCGCGCGGCAGATCCGTCGTTACGACTGTAAAACATGTGCAGGCCCGCGCCTGCCGCGATCAGCCCGCCGCGCCGTCGCGCAGTGCCAGCGCCTCGTCGATGTCGACGCGGTAATAACTCAGCTGCCGGTCGGCCGCAAGACGATCGAGCCGGCGCAGTTCGTCCAGCAACGCCGCGCTGCGGTCGCCTTGCCCGTGGCGCACCAGGGCCCGTCCGCGCGCGGCAACAAAACTGGCCCAGGGGAACGGCTCGCCGGCGGTGTAGGTGTCGAGCTCCGTGCAGTAGCGCAGCGCCTCGTCCCATTTGCGTGCGCTGATGCAGGCCTGGATCGCAAAGTCGTAGAACACGAAGTGGGTGTGGCTCAAGGCGCCTTCGGCCAGCAAGGCATGTCCCTGCTCCAGCGCGGTCGCCAGCGAAGCGGGTTCTTCGGCCAGCAAGGCCTGCAGGCCATACAACTGTGCGCCCAGGAAGCCCAACCCGCGGCCCCCGTCGTCGATCAGGTGGAACGCAGTCGCCACATGCGACCGCGCCGCCACCCGATCGCCGGCACGCATCACCAGCAGGGAGCGAAAGAACCAGGTGATGGCCTCGAACCGGCGACTGCCCATCATCTGCGTCAGCTCCAGCGCACGGTCGACATGCGCCATGGCCGGGCTGTGGTTGCCGCGGATGCAGCCGTCGATCATCACGACCTGCGCCCGCGCCATCATTTCCGCACGCGGGTTGTGCACCCGGCTGGCCAGCGCGATCGCGCGCTCGCTGACCGCCAGCGCCTGCGTCAGGTCCAGCATGTAATACGCGGACCAGGACACCATGGGCAGGTAGGCCATCTCCACCTTGAGGAATCCCCGCTCGCGCGCCATGTCGACGGCTTGCTGGACCAGCCGCGCGCCGCTGACCACCTGTCCGCGCGAATAACACGCGTCGCCCAGGCCACCGAGCGCCGCACTCTCGGCCTCGGCGGATCCCGCCTCGCGTGCCAGGGCCAGCGCCGCTTCGTGCGCCTGCTGGCATTCATCGGACCGGCCCAGCGTGAACAGCAGGTTGCCACGCAACTCGTGCAAGCGCGACAGGTCCAGCACCAGACCCGCCTGTTCGGCCATCGGTTGCGCCTGCTCGAGCAGGTCCAGGCCCTCCGCGATGCGGTCGACGATACGCATGCCCGAGGCCATGGCGATCAGTCCCAGCGCACGATCGCCGTCGCCGCGCACCACGTCGATGGCGGCACCGGCCGCGGCGATCGACGCGCCGGCGTGCCCGAATTCGAGCAGCAGCCGCGCACGCGCCAGTCGCAGCCCGAACACGCTGTCGCCCGGGTCGGGCAAGGCCAGCGCGCGATCCACCAGTGCCAGGGCCTCGGTGTAGTGGTATTGGCCGGCCTGCAACTCGCTGGCCTGCAGGTAGGCGCCCGCGGCGCGCACGTCCTCCGCCCGCTCGAAGTGTTCGGCCGCCAGCGCCACATCCTGTTCCAGCACCCATTCGCCGGCGGCCAGGTGCAGCTGCCGACGCCGCGCGTGCAGCATCGAGCCGTAGGCACCGTCCCGGATCAGGGCATGACTGAACTGGATCTCGTCGCCATGCATGCGCACCAGGAACTGCTCGACCAGGGCCCGCGGATCGTAATGCGGATCCGCCACCAGATGCCGCACCACCGACAGCGGCGCGCGCTGGCCCCAGACGGCGGCCGCCTGCAACGCGCTCTTGTCGGCGTTCTGCAGGCGGTCCATGCGCGCCTGGACCAGCGACTGAATCGACCCGGGCAGGTTGTTCGCGCTCTCGTCGCCGGCATTGAGCAACAGCTGCTCGAGAAACAGCGGATTGCCCTCGGCCCGTTCGACGCAACTGCGCAGCAATGCGTCGGAGATCGACGCCGCCCCCGCGGCCAGCCGCATGGCGTCGTCGGGCGCCAGCGGCTGCAGGTCCATGCTGGTCAGCGGCAGCCCGTGCAGCGACGTGCGCCACTCGCCCACGCTCGGGTCCCCGGCGAAGCGGGTGGTCAGGATGGCCAGCAAGGGCATGTCGGCGGCCAGCGCCAGCAGGGGTTCGAGCTGCTGCAGGGTCCATGCGTCAGCCCAGTGGATGTCCTCGATCAGCAGCAGGGTCGGGCCCTGCTCCAGCTCGCAGCGCAGCAGATACGCCAGCGCGTCCAGCGTCGAACGCTGGCGCACACCCGCATCGACGGCCGACAGCAGGGCCCGCACCTCGGTCGGTGGCGCCACGTCGAGCAGCTCGTAAAGATATGGCTGGTATGGCGCCGCATCGGAGCCGGCGCCGAACTGCAAGGCGATCGCCGCCGCGCGGCTGGCCTCATCGGCGTCCGGCGCCAGCCCCATCCAGTCCTGCACCAGTACGCGGATCGCGTCATGCCCGGTGCGGGCGCCGAAATCCTGGATCGTCGTGACGTTGCAGGTCAGGCCCTGCTCCCGGGCGTTGTCGACGAATTCCGCCACCAGGCGCGACTTTCCCAGGCCGGGATCGCCGCGCACCAGCACGACGCGCCCGCGCCGGCGTTGCACGCACGACTGCAATGCCATGTCGAATTGCTGCATCTCGTCGGCACGTCCGATCAGCGGCCGGCTGCCGCCATGCGGTACCGCCCGTTCACACTGGATCCGGTACGGCAGCAACGGCCGCTCCTTGCCCTTGACCTCGACCGCCGTGCCGACCTGCGCATCGAAATAGTCCGCCACCTGCTGCCAGGTCTGCGGACTGACCACCACCTCGCCCGGTTCGGCCAGGCCCCGCAAGCGCGCGGCGGTGTTCACCGTGTCGCCGGTCAGCGTGTAGTCGCCGGAGCGGGTATCGCTGCGCCGGGCAATCACCAGGCCGGTATGCACACCGGTGTGCATGGACAGGCGCCGCCCGAGGCGCTCGGCCATGCCCGCGGCAATGGCGTCGACCGCCGCATGCAGCTCCAGCGCGGCCCGCACCGCATGGCGCGCGTCGTCCCGGCGCGTCACCGGAATGCCGAACAAGGCCATCACCTCGTCGCCGACGAACTGGTTGACCCGGCCGCCATGGCTCTCGATGATGCGGCTGGCCTCGCGCTTGATGCGTGCCATGACCTGCTCGACCTCCTCCGGATCGAAGGCCTCGTTGAGCGCGGTGTATCCCGTCAGGTCGGAAAACATCACGGTGGCGTGGCGCCGTTCGCCCTCCTCGCCGACACCGGCGGGTGCGGGTCTTGCCGGTGCGGCGGCACCGGGCTGCACCATCGCCACCGGCACCGACGCCGGCTCCGCAGGCGCGGCTCGCTCGGCGGCCGCCGCCTTGAGCAGGCGCTTGCGGTCACCCAGCGAGGCCACGCCGAGTTCGCGCAGGTCGGCATCGAGCAGGTCGGGCAACAGATCGACGGAGATGTCCTGCGCGACGAACTCCGCCGCGTATTTGGCCATGCCATGGGATTCGAGCCAGGTCGTGATATCGGTCATGCAGGGCGGGACGGTCGGTTCCGGCAACAGTAGGCCAGCCGCCATTGTGCCCCTGACCGGCCAGGTCCGCGGCGACGGCCGCGGCGCAGCGTCGTTTATTCGTAGCGTCGGCCCAGGGCCAGCAACTCGGGCGTGCCGATCAGCGTGTTGAGCTGGTCGAAGTCCAGCATCGCGCCCTGCATCGGCGCCGTGGTCTGGTGCTGGTGCAAACTGGCGTAATACTTCTGCAACGCAAACGCCGCCGCGCGCGCCGTTCCCCCCGGGAAGATCACGATGCGAAAACCCGTGCGGCCCAGTTCGGCCGCGCTATGCACCGGGGTCTTGCCGCCCTCGACCATGTTGGCCAGCAGGGGAACACGCGCGGCGAAACGGGTGCAGGCCTGCTCCATCTGCTCGGGCGACCGCAGGGCCTCGATGAACAAGGCGTCCACGCCGCACGCGAGATAGGCTTCGGCGCGCGCCATCGTCGCGTCCCAGCCCTCGACCGCCAGCGCATCGGTGCGCGCCAGGATCAGCGTACGGTCCGACTGGCGCGCATCGAGCGCCGCCTTGAGCTTGCCGCACATCTCGGCCACCGGCACCACGGTCTTGCCATCGAGATGCCCGCATCGTTTCGGAAAGGTCTGGTCCTCGAGCTGCAGCATGGCCGCGCCGGCGCGTTCGAACGCGCGCACCGTGCGCATCGTGTTGAGCGCGTTGCCGAAACCGGTGTCCGCATCGACGATCACCGGCACCGACACCCGCTCGGTGATGCGCTCCAGCGTGTCCGCGACCTCGGTGGCCGTGGTCAGGCCGATGTCGGAGCGTCCGAGCCGGGTGTAGGCAATCGATGCGCCGGACAGGTACAGGGCCTCGAAGCCGCTTTGTTCGGCGATCAGGGCCGTGAAGGCGTCGTAGACGCCGGGCGCCAGCAGCACGCGGTCCTGCCGCAGTCGGGTCTTGAGGCTGGAATCGGTCATGGTCGAAAGGTCTCCTGGTTTTTCAGTGCTGGGCACACGCCAGCATGTCGGCCGCGGTGCGTGCCGCGATCCAGCCGCCGCCGACCGCGCTGAGCAGTCCGTTGCCGGACAGATACCCCCAGACCGCGTTGCCGGAAACACCCCGGGCGGCACCACCGGCGGCCAGCAGATTGGCAAACGGCCGGCCATCGGTGTGCAGCACGTGGCAGTCGGCATCGATGTCCAGCCCGCCCTGGGTATGGAACAAGGCCCCGGTGACCTTGACGGCATGGTAGGGCGGCTGCAGGTTGCGCTGGAAGCTGCGCCCCAGCGCATCGACCCGGCCGGGCCGCACGGCCGCCAGCGTCGCGCGCAGCACCGGCACCTCGCATCCGATGAGCGCCGCCAGCGCCTCCTCGTCGGCCACGGTCTTGACCGCCCCGGTCTTCTCCAGTTCGACGAAATCCGGGAATCCACGCGCCATGTCCAGCAAGACGCCATCGAACACGTTCCAGGCCACGCCGCCGGGCTGCGCCAGCACATGTACCGCAGCCTCGGAGTATCCCTGGGTTTCGTCGTGGAAGCGCATACCGCGGGCATTGATCTGTACCCCGCCCTGCATCATCATGGCCCAGCTCATCAGCGCGCCTTGCGGTGTTGCCCAGGAACCATGGCCCTGGTAACCACCCAGATCGGCCAGCCGGGCGTCGATCTGACGCGCCCACTGGATCGCGCTGCCGTCGTTGCCGACATGGCCGCCAAACGTCGCCTCGCGCATCTCGGGCAGCAACTCGCGCACCATCTGCGGATTGCCGCCAAAGCCGTTGCAGGCCAGCAGCAATACGTCGCACCGCAATTGCTCCACCCGGCCATCGGGCCGGGTGTATCCGACACCCCGGACACAGTCGTCTCCGTCCAGGTACAAGACCCGCACCACCGCTTCGGTAAGGATGTCGGCCCCCGCGGCCTGGGCGGTGCGCTCCAGGCTGGCCATCAACGCGGCGCCGGTTCGCTCGGGTACGGCATGCATGCGCCGCGCCCGGTGTCCCGGATACAGGAAACCGTCGAGCACCTCGAACACGATGCCGCGCTGCTCCAGCGCGTCGATGGCCTGCGCCACCGCAGCGGTGTAGGCGTCAACCAGATGCTGGGCCGCGTCGCCGTGTGCCTTGGCCTGCACGTCCTGGGCGAAGGTCTCGCGCGAATCGACGATGCCCAGTGAGCGCTGCAGCCGCGTCTGGGCCGCAGGAATGAAGCCCGAAGACAAGGCCGTCGAGCCGCTGGGCCGGGCATCGCGTTCGAGCAATACACAGTCGACACCACGCGCACGCAAACCGATCGCAGCGGTCAGGCCGCAGGCGCCGGCACCGACGATCACTACCGGCACATGGGGGGTATCCAAGGGCAATGCATCACGTTGGACGCTCGGGGACATCATCGGCAGGCTCCTGAGGGATGAATGAGGACATACCCGGCCCCATGCGCAATGGCTCGGGCATTCGGTTCGCGCTCCGGACCCATGCTCATGCACTGCGTCCCATGCGCTGGCGCAACTGGTTCAACAAGCCGCCGGCGGCCACCATGTCGAGCAGGAACGCCGGAATCGGCTCACACGGCAGCACCACACCGGCGGCACTTGTGACCGTCAATGCCTGCAGGTCGAGCGTGATGGATTCACCATCGAACAGTTCGCCGGCCCGGGCACAGGTCAGCACCAGCAGGCCAAGGTTGAAGGCATTGCGGAAATACAGGCCGCTGTAGGAGGGCGCGATCACCGCCCGCACACCCAGGTGCACCAGCGCGGCCGCGGCCTGCTCGCGCGAGGAACCGATGCCGAAATTGGCGCCTGCCACGAGCACGTCTCCCGGGCGTACCTGGGCGGCGAATTCCGGTCGCACAGCCTCCAGGCAATGCGGCGCGATGCCCTCGATGCCCAGCTTCATGTAGGCGCCGGGCGCCAGCACATCGGTATCGATGTCGTCGCCGAATTTCCAGACCCGGTGCCGGGTTGCCGCGATGGTCTTGTGCGCTTTCATTGCAGCATCTCCCGCGGGTCGGTGATGCGCCCGCGCAAGGCCGATGCCGCCACCGTATAGGGCGAGGCCAGGTAGACCTGCGCAGTAGCCGATCCCATGCGCCCCTTGAAATTGCGCGCCGTGGTGGCGATGACGTTGGCGCCATCCGGGATGCTGCCGCCATAACCGGAGCAGGCGCCACAGGCCGTGGGCAATACCTCGGCGCCGGCATCGCGCAGCACGCCCATCACGCCCTCCTGCTCGGCCTGCTGCTGGTCGTGCTGGCTGGCCGGCGCCACCATCAGGCGCATGCCCGAAGACACCACGTGACCGCGGAGCACACTGGCCGCGGCACGCAGGTCGTCGAGCTTGGCACCGGTGCACGCGCCGATATAGGCGACCTGCACCGCCACGCCGGCAAACGACTCCACGCCGCGGGTATTGGCCGGGCTGTGCGGCGCCGCCACCTGCGGCGACAGAGTCGCCGCGTCGAAGACATGGTCCACCGTGGTCGCTCCCGGATCGGTGCACCAACCGGACACATCGTCCACGACAACGCCGCGCTCTGCCAACCAGGCCTTTGTCGTCTCGTCGGGCGCGATCAGCCCGACCTGGGCGCCCATCTCGGCACTCATGTTGGACATCGTCATGCG
>JBFIDI010000202.1:0-9688 GCA_041581405.1 Burkholderiaceae bacterium | reverse complement strand
GCCTGGGCGGTCAGGCCGGTCGTGCCCATGCGCAGGAAACCGAAGGCCCAGAACACGAAGGTGAACACCAGCGAACCGACCGCGACCGCGCCGATGTGGGCCGGATCGGGAATCTGGCCGACGACGGCGGTGTCGATCGCACCCAGCAGCGGCGTCGACACGTTGGACAACATGATCGGCACCGCGATGCCCAGGATCGTGCGGTGGCTGACGGCAGTCGTCGTTCCGGTGGGGGGGCGCGTCATGGGTGGGGAAGAAACTGGGATGGCCGATGCGCGGTTCGTGTCCGCCGGGCGACCGCGTCGATGATAGTCGGCGACGCCATGGCGCCGGGGTGCGGACCATGGCGCAACCCAAGGTGCAACGCGGCGCACCGGCGAGGCGACCGGCTACCATGCACGGACCGATCCCCGATCCGCCTGGAGGCCGAACGCCATGCCGCATCCCGCCATCCCCGTCGTCGATTTTGCCGGTGTCGTCTTTCACAGCCTGCGTGGACAGGGTGTGCTGGTCACCGGGGGCGCCAGCGGCATCGGCGCCGACATCGTGCGTGGTTTCGCGGCCCAGGGATGCCGCGTCGGCTTCGTCGATCGCGACGCGGTGGTTGGCCAGGCCCTGGCCGATGCGCACGAGCAGGTCTTCTTCGCCGCCTGCGACGTCACCGACGTCTCCGCGTTGCACCAGGCCATCACCACGCTGGCCGGGCCGGTCGGCGGCTTCGACGTGCTGGTCAACAACGTGGCCAACGACGACCGCCACGCGATCGAGGACGTGACGCCAGCGTATTTCGACGAACGGGTGGCGGTCAACTTCCGGCCGCATTTCTTCGCGACACAGGCGGTGCTGCCCGGCATGCGCGCGCGGGGCGGCGGCGCCATCGTCAACCTGGGTTCGGTGAGCTGGAAGATCAAGGGCGCTGGTTATGCGGTCTATGCGAGCTGCAAGTCGGCGATGCTGGGTTTCACCCGGGTGCTGGCCGGCGAGCTGGGCCGCGACAATATCCGCGTCAATTGCGTGGTGCCGGGCTGGGTCATGACCGAGCGCCAGGTCAACCTGTGGCTGGACGCGCACGGCGAACGCGAGCTGGAGCGGAACCAGTGCCTGGGCGGGCGGCTGGTGGGCACCGACATTGCGCACATGGTGATGTTCCTGGCCGCCGATACCGCGCGCATGATCACCGCGCACGAGTTCGTCGTCGACGCGGGCTGGTCCTGAGCCCGCATGCGAGCGATCGACAGCCGGCGCGGCGAACCACCGCGCGCGCCACCTCAGGATTGCAGCGGCGTGTGGCGCGAGGCGGTCAGCGAGACCGGCGGGCTGACGACGGCGTCGGGCACGATGCGCTCGCAGTCGCCACCCTCGCGGGCCTGGCACGGCAGCTGGCACATCGCGCGCTGGTCGACGGGGCAGGCGCGGTCGAACGTGACCACGTGGTCGACCTCGGCGCGGATGCCGATCCATTCGCCGACCCGGTGGTCGTGGTGGCTGGGTACATGCGCCAGCACCGTCTCGCCGCTGCGCAGGCGCAAGGTGTAGAGAAACTCCGAGCCGCGGAAGGCCTTGCGCACGATCTGCGCCTTCACCGGTGCGGCGTCGTCGTGCACGATGTCGTCGGCGCGCAGCAACACGTCGCATTGCCCGGCATCGAAGGCACAGGGCAGCGGGCATTCGGCGATGTCGGTCAGGTCGCCGAGCGCGGTGTGCACGACGACCTGGCCGTCCACCTCGCGGATGGTCGCCGGCGTGAACACGCCGTGGCCGATGAAGTCGGCGACGAAACGCGTGGCCGGCCGGTGATAGAGCGTGTAGGCGTCGTCCCACTGGTGCAGCGCGCCGTCCTGCATCACGCCGATGCGGTCGCCGACGGCGAACGCCTCGAGCTGGTCATGCGTGACGAACAACGCGGTCGCGTTGGCCGCCTTGAGGATGGCGCGCACCTCGATCGCCAGCCGCTCGCGCAGGTCGACGTCGAGGTTGGAAAACGGTTCGTCGAGCAGCAGCAGCTGCGGCGCCGGCGCCAGCGCGCGGGCCAGCGCCACGCGTTGCTGCTGGCCGCCCGAGAGTTCGTGCGCGAAACGGGTCTCGTAGCCGCCCAGGCCGACCAGCTCCAGCACCTCGGCCACGCGTGCCTGGCGCTGCGCGCGCGGCAGCTGGTGGATGCCGAAGGCCACGTTGCGGCCGACGTCCAGGTGCGGGAACAGCGCGTAGTCCTGGAACACCATGCCGATGCGCCGGGCCTCGGCCGGCACATGCTGCTGCGGGCCGCTGACCTGTACGTCGCCGAGCCGGATCGTGCCGGCATCGGCGGATTCGAGCCCGGCCACGGCGCGCAGCAAGGTGGTCTTGCCGCAGCCCGAGGGGCCGATCAGCACGCCAATCTCGCCTGCCTGCAGGCCGAACGAGACATCGTGCACAGCCGGCTTGGCTGCGCCCGCGTACCGCACCTGCAACTGGGCGACTTCGAGAAACATGCATCGATTCTAGATGAATACAATTCTCATTTGACCTGCTCCTGATCGGTTCCCCTCATGCCGCTGCGTCGGCTCCTCATCCCATCCGCCTTCGTCCTGCTTGCCGTGTTGTTGTGCCTGCCGGTGCTGGCCGTGCTCGCGTCCTGGCTGCAGTGGGACGCGACCAATGCGCAGATCCTGGCCGAGATGTCGCGCACCGTGCTGCCCGACTACCTGTGGACAACGGTGGCGCTGTGCGTGCTGGTCGGCGTCGGCGTCATCGTCGTGGGTTCGGCCACGGCCGCGGCCGTGACCCTGTTCGACTTTGCCGGCCGGCGCACGCTGGAGTGGGCGCTGCTGCTGCCGCTGGCGATGCCGGCCTACGTGGTCGCGTATGCGTACACCGATTTCCTGCAGTTCGGCGGCCCGCTGCAGACCAGCCTGCGCGCCTGGACCGGCCTGGAAGGACGCATGTTGCCGGAGGTGCGCAGCCTGGGCGGGGCGGCCTGGGTGTTCACGTTCGCGTTGTACCCGTACGTCTACCTGCTCGCGCGCAGCGCGCTGAGCGAACGCGCCGCCCACCTGATGGAGGCTGCGCGGCTGCTCGGCGCGCCGTTGTCGCGGCGCATCCGCGAGGTGGCCTTGCCGCTGGCCCGGCCGGCGGTGGCCGCCGGCGCGGCACTGGCGCTGATGGAGACGCTGGCCGACTTCGGCGTGGTCAGTTATTTCGGCATCCAGACCTTCACCGCCGGCATCTACAAGGCCTGGCTGGCCATGGACAACCGGCTCGCCGCGGCGCAGCTGGCCACCATGCTGCTGGTGCTGGTCGTGTTGCTGCTGCATCTGGAGCAACGCGCCCGGCGCCGCGCGCGTTTCGACAGCAGCCGCGGCGCGCGCTCCGGCGCTTCCGATGCGCAACCGGTGCGGCTGCGCGGCGGCGCGCTGGCGCTGGCCTGGCTGGTGTGCGGCGTGCCGGTGCTGATGGGTTTTCTGCTGCCGGTACTGTTCATGTTCCGCCCGCTGATGGCCGACTGGGACCTGCTGGCCTGGGACCGGTTCGCCGAGTGGGCGGGCAACAGCCTGCGGCTGGGCCTGATCACGGCGGTGCTGGCGGTGGGTATTGCGCTGGCGCTGGCGTTCGCGTTGCGGCGCTCGAAGGACGCGGTGATCCGCGCCGTGGTGCAACTGGTCGGCCTCGGTTACGCCGTGCCCGGCGCGGTGATCGTCGTCGGCGTGTTGTTGCCGGTGGGCTGGCTGCAGGCCGCCGCACCCGGCCTGGGCGTGGCCACCTTGGTCACCGCCACCTCGTTCGGCCTGGTCTGGGCCTACCTGGTGCGGTTCTGCGCGGTGGCGCTGCAGTCGGTACAAAGCGGCTACACCCGCATCCCGCCGAGCTTCGACGACTCCGCCCGCACCATGGGCGCGGCCGGCCTGGAACTGATGCGCCGCGTGCACTGGCCACTGCTGCGGCGCTCGACCGCCGCGGCGGCACTGCTGGTGTTCGTCGACGTGATGAAGGAGCTGCCCGCCACGCTGGTGCTGCGCCCGTTCGACTCCGACACGCTGGCGGTGGTGGCCTACCAGCTGGCGCGCGACGAGCGCCTGGGCGAGGCGGCGTTGCCGTCGCTGGCGCTGGTGCTGGTGGGGTTGATTCCGGTGGTGATGCTTAGTCGGACGTTGCGGGCGGCGGGGCGGTGAGGGTGGGGTTGGCTGCGAGCGGTCATTCTGGGATCGTGTCGCCGTCGACGCCCCGAAACTGGCGACCCGAAAGACCAGGATGGCTACACTCTTCTCCATGCATCCGCTGATTGAAACCCACCGTGCTGAACTGCTGGCCTTGGCCCGCAGGCGCGGTGTCACGGCCGTTCGGGTCTTTGGTTCGATGAGCCGTGGTGATGACGGCGATGAAAGCGACGTCGATCTGCTGGTGACTCTGGCCCCCGGGACCAGTGCGCTTGCCCTGGGTGGCTTGTTGCTCGATGCGCAGGAGTTGCTGGGTCGCCGTGTTGACGTTGTCACCGAAGCGAGCTTGCACCCCGCGCTGCGAGAGCGCGTGATGGCTGCCGCCGTACCGCTGTGAAACCAGGCCTCGAGGCGGACCGCGTGCTGTTGGCGCACATGCGCGACTGCCTGGACCGGATTCACGAGTACACCAATGGCGAGCGCTCGCGCTTTGACGGCTCGCGTCTGGTGCAGGACGCTGCGATCCGCAATTTGTAGACCCTGGCCGAATCAAGCCAGCGCCTGTCGGACGAGATCAAGGGCACCGAGCCGCGCGTTCCGTGGCGTGAACTCGCCGGGTTTCGCAATGTCATTGTTCATGGTTACCTGGGGGTGGACCTCGGCGCCGTCTGGCTGGTCATCGAACAGGACTTGCCGACGCTGGCCGAGGCTGTCGACCGCATGGTCAATCGCTTCGGCACTGAAAATTGAGCGGCGACCTTGTCGCTGTGGGGCCGTCCGCGTCCGGCCGGACGCATGGGTTCGGGCCCGCGCCAGGACGCTGGCATTGAAGGCCGCGGTCCGGCCGCCGGAGGTCGGCTTGTGACGTGTTCTGGGTAAACCTGGTATCGGCCAAGTGCTGTCGCTCGAATTTGCGAGGTCAACCTCCGCTTCAGACTGGTTGCGGTCGGTCAGATAGGGATCTTGAGCGGCTGCGGCAAACGAAACCTGACGTTGACCACTTATTGGATCGGGTGACTGCTCATATCTGAGGCTGACATTCACTTTTGGTCTGCAGGTCACACGTTGCGGTCGGCGGCAAGGTTTGGCCTGCGACAGCTAGGGCCGTCGGCGATTTGGCGCTCTCGACCCAGAGCGGTCATCTGGCCAATTGTCGCAAGGCCGTCATTGCTGTTGCAGTGGTCAGCTGATTCTGTGGAATTGTCTGTGGATGGGTGACAAGTCTGGTAGGCGTGCCTCACTTGTCTGACCTAACATTTCAGTGATGCGTCCTGAGCTTGGCCAGGTTTCTCGAATCTGTTACACATGTTCACCAGCCCGGCTCGGTGAGTGATTGGAGCCACAGTGAGGCGCAACCCAAATTCGTTGGACTTAAAGGTATGACCGCAATCGCAATCTGGCTGAGCAAAGAAGACCCAAATCGACATGTACTTTGGGTGGCTGCGGATAGCCTCGTCACGGGAACGAGCGGGTCCCGACTAATCGGCGATGCCGCCAAAATCATGCCTCTTCATGTCGTTTGCCGAAGGCCAGATTCCCAAGGCTTCTTCTCTGAGTTGGCGTCCGTGCATTCGTACGGCTACGCCTTCGCAGGAAGCACGTTGGTTGGGCAAAACCTTTACTTGTCTCTCATGCCGCTCTTGAGCAGTCTGAATGTGCATCCTGGCGACTGCCCGTCGCTTGCTGACGTCGCCGATTACATTCTTCGGTACCTGCGCACATCCTGGGACGACTTAAAGGTGAGTCTTGGACCGAAGTCGCACTTCTGCATCGCAATCTTTGGCTGGTGCCCTGTGATGGGCGCGATGGGAATCTACAAATTTCAACCAGTCATGAACTCAGCCGGTCAGTATGAGATCACATGTATGGCAACGACGGACTTCTCGGAACTCCAGTTCGTGTACCTTGGTGATTGCAGCGCGCACATGTCGGCAGAAATCGCCATGGCACTTTCAAGCGACAGCACGCCTGGGCGTCCGCAGTCCAGGGCACCGAGGTTTGTCATAGAGCAGCATATAGCTGCAGATGCGTATCCGACTATTGGAGGTGGCCTCCAACTTGGTATCGCGAGCGCTTCTGGTTTTCATCCGTACCTGCTCTGCCGGCCTCGTGTGCCTGGCGAGTCTGCCGCTTACTTCAGCTACCTGGGGCGAGAGCTCTCCGATGATATGCGGCGGCTGGGCCCTGCTCATGTTTTCTTCACCGCGATGGCATGAAGGTAACCGACGTCCCTATGCATATTTCTCACAGTTGCATCAAAGTTTTCACTTCGGCAGTGCGCTCAGATGTCTAACGCGGCAGGTCAACGCGGACATCCTATCTGCTCCTTTGTTCGACTGTCAGTTCGTTGGATGGCACCTGTCATACGAAGTCGCTGCTCAGCAGACTGCAACCGCTGCAATGAAGTCACCTGCGCAAATTTGGCGATGGTCAAGAACGGGTCGGACGTGTCATTTCGCCAGCCTGAGCAGCAGTCATTCGAAAGGTTGTCGATGGCGAATGGTGCGGGGCCGTGCCCGTGAAAGTCTGCAAACGGCAGTAAATCAGCCGTAGGGGCGGCCGGCAATGCTCTGCCGCAATGACATGAATGCGGTGGAGACGGTGAATCCACAGGGACGGCCTCAACCGACCACAACGGCTGCAATGCCGACCCAGCCGAGCCAGCCGACACGGCCGAGACAGACAGCATGGGTCATTGGCCAGAGCCCCGCGCCAGATCGCGGGGTACCTGACCCGCATCCCATTCTTGGCATCGCCATCAGCTACGCTTGCCCCATGACCCCCTTGCCCCAGTCATCCCTCTGGACCGCCCTGCTAGCCGCCTGGCTCGCCGGCTTGGCCGCCTTCGCCGGTGGACTGGCGGCCCGGTGGGAAGGCAGCGCCGAAACCGAAGGCAAGCGCGAGTTCGTACACGGCGTGGTGGCTTTCGGCGGCGGCATTCTGGTGGCGGCGGTCGCGTTTGCGTTGACGCCGCTGGGCATGGAGCACCTGCATCCGGCCATGTTGGGCCTGGTGTTCGTCGCCGGCGGCGGCGTGTTCTGCGTGTTGGACTACTGGCTGGGCCGGCGCGGCGGCACCCATGCGCAGGTGATGGCGATGATGCTGGACTTCGTGCCCGAGGCGATCGCGATGGGCGCGGTGTTCGCGCACGACGCCCGGCTCGGCTTGTTGCTGGCGCTGTTCATCGGTGCGCAGAACCTGCCCGAAGGTTTCAACGCGTTCCGCGAAAGCCGCAAGGCCGGTTCAGCGCCCCGCGTCGCGTTGGGGTCGCTGCTGGCCGTCAGCCTGTTCGGCCCCGTGGGGGCGCTGGCCGGCTTCACGCTGCTGCACGACCAGCTGGCGTTGACGGCCGCGCTGATGGCGTTCGCCGCCGGCGGCATCCTCTACCTGGTGTTCCAGGACATCGCGCCGCAGGCCCGCATGCGCCGGCACTGGACGCCGACGCTGGGGGCGGTGCTGGGGTTTGTCGTGGGCATGGTGGGCAAGCAGGTGCTGGGCTGAGGCGGGAGGCGGCCAGGCTGGGATCCCGCTTCAGGCGTCGATCTGCATGGACGGCCGTGCCTGCACCTTCTGCAGCCAGGCCAGCGTCGTCGGGTGCGAGGCAACCGGCGCGCCGAGGTACGCGCTGTAGCCGATGACCGTGGCCACGATCAGGTCCACCAGGGAATAGGCCTCGCCCAGCATCCAGGGCTGGCGGGCGAGGCGGGCGTCGAGCAGGGCCAGCAATTGATCCATGGCCTTGTGCGCCGACGCGCCGTGCGCATCCTGCGGCGTACCCATGTCGTGCGCGGCTTGCAGGCGGTTCAGCTGCGCACCATAACTCACGTAGGCCCAGGTACACCACGACACCGCCTGCAGGTGTGCAGGTGTACCCGCTGTCGGCCACAGGCCGCTGGCGACGCCGTAGCGCTCGCCCAGCCACATCGCGATCGCCAGCGCTTCGAACATCGGCGCGCCGTCCACCGTCAGCGTGGGCACCTTGCCGTTCGGGTTGAGGGCCAGGAAATCCGGGCGGTGCTGCTCGCCAGCCTTGATGTCGACCTTGACACGCTCATGCGGCACGTCGAGTTCGGCGAGGGCGCAGGCCACCGGCGTGGCGCTGGACATGGGGTACCAGTAGAAAACGATCTTGTTGGACATGGAAGACTCCTTCGAGGGGTTGAATGCCGGTTCGACACCGCGCCGAATCCGTGTTGGCACTGTCGCCGCTATTGCGGACAGTTTCTGCCCTCGATGCGAGGTATGCTGTGCCCATGCTTTCATCGTCTTCACGGCTGCTGCGGGTGTTGTCGCTGTTGCAGACCCGCAGCCATTGGTCGGGTCAGGAGCTGGCCGAACGGCTCGCGGTGAACCCGCGCACGCTGCGACGCGACATCGACCGCTTGCGCCAGCTCGGTTACCCCATCCATGCGACCAGCGGCGTCGCCGGTGGTTATGCGTTCCGTGCCGGGCAGGCGCTGCCGCCGCTGTTGCTGGACGACGACGAAGCGCTGGCCGTGGCCATTGCGCTGCAGGTCGCGGCGGCCGGCACGGTGAGTGGTGTCGAAGAAGCCTCGTTGCGCGCGCTGGTGAAGCTGGAGCAGGTGATGCCCGCGCGCCTGCGCCGCCGCACCGATGCGCTGCGTTCGGCGATCCTGCCGCTGCAGCGCATGGGGCCCACCGTGGATGCCAACGTGCTCGCCACACTCGCGGCTGCCTGCCGCGACCAGCTGCGCGTGGGTTTCGCCTACCGCGACGGGCAGGGTCGCAGCAGCACGCGCTCGGTGGAGCCGCAAGGGCTCGTGCACGTCGGCAGCCGCTGGTACCTCGTGGCCTGGGACCCGGCGCGCGACGACTGGCGCAATTTCCGCATCGACCGGGTGGAAGGTGCACCGGTCATCGGTGCGCACTTCGCACCCCGGCCCGGGCCCGGTGGGGGTGATCTCGGCGCCTATGTCTCGGGCCAGCTGGCGGTGACGATCCAGGGCGAGGAGGCGCGTGTGGTGCTGCACAAGCCGCTCGATGACATGTTGCCGCGCATCCCGCCCGCGGCTGCGCTGCTCGAACCGATTGACGCATCACGGTGTCTCATGCGTTGCCCGGCGCACCAGCTCGACTGGCTGGTCTACTGGCTCATGTCGCTGGAGGTGGAGTTCGAGGTGCGGGACCCGCCCGCGCTGAAACAACGGCTGCGCGCCGCCGGCGAACGTGTGGCTCGTGCGATAGCGGCCAGCGCCTGACATGGCTCGGCCGCCGCCCCTGTGCGGACGATCGGGGCTCGCGAGAGCGAAGCCCCGCGGTTTCCCGTCAGCTCAGATGTTTGCCCACCAGCCCGGTCATTTCGAACATGGTGACTTCATCCTTGCCGAAGACCGCCTTGAGCTTGGCGTCGGCCAGGATGTTGCGCTTGTTCTTCGGGTTCTGCAGGTTGTTGGCCTTGATGTATTCCCACATCAGCTTCACGACTTCGGTGCGGGGTTGCGGTGTTGCACCGATCACGGCGGCCAGTTCGGCGCTGGGGGTGAGGGCACGATTGAATGCGGTTGGCTTCTTGGCTGTGGTCATCTTGGACTCTT
>JBFIDI010000201.1:0-9712 GCA_041581405.1 Burkholderiaceae bacterium | reverse complement strand
CCCGCGTCATGACTCCCCCTTGGGGTGCTTGTAACGCGCATAACCCCACAGATACTGCGCCGGACACTCGCGGATCAACCGCTCCATCTCCCGGTTGACCTGTGCCACGGCGGCGTCCAGGTCCGGCGACAAGGCCTCGCGCAGTTCCCGGAAGTGCAGGCGAAAGCCACGCCCCCAGCGCAGCCGCTCGCCCCACAGCAGCAACACCGTGGCGCCGGTCTGCTGCGCCAGCCGGGCCGACAAGGTCATGGTGTAGGCGTCGCGCCCGAAAAACGGCGACCACACACCCATGCCGTCCGGCGGAACCTGGTCGGGCAACAAGCCCACGGCATGTCCGTTGCGCAAGGAACGGATCATCTGGCGCACCCCGGCCAGGCTGGTCGGCGCGGTGACCAGGCCCGGTCGATCGCGGGCCTGCAGCATCAGCTGCGCCAGCCAGGCCTGGCGTGCCGGCCGGTACAGCACGGTCAGCGGACCGTAGCGGGGGGCATAACGCGCGGCCAGCGCCTGCGCCGTGATTTCGAAGCAGCCCAGGTGCGGCGTCAGGAAGATCACGCCACGACCGGCTTCATAGGCCTTGTCGACACACGCGTCGTTCTCCCATTCGCACGGCACGGCCGCGCCCAGCCAGAGCCGCGGCAACTCGCCGACCATGCGACCGGCGCCCCCCACCGCGCCCCATGCCGCCGACATGCGGTACCCCGCCTGAGCGATGTTTGCGAGGAATCGACGCCGATACGTCGGCGACAACAGGAACGACAACCAGCCGAGCAGCCAGCCCAGACCATGCAGCAGCCACAGGGGCAGATGCGCAAGCCAGCGAAACACGTGTGTCATCAATGGTTAAAATCGGCCGGTCGCCGAGTTATGGAACTACTTGCAGGGCGACACCCACGATGGCGGCGCCCGCAAAAGCGGCCATTGTGCCTTGTGTAACTGCTAAAGCGTTCGCCCAAGCACTCCAGCCCAGGCAACGCAAGACCCGATGTGTTGATGGAGCTAACAAAGGAAACTTATGGCGAACGATTTTCTCTTCACTTCCGAATCCGTATCCGAAGGCCACCCCGACAAGGTGTCCGACCAGATCTCGGATGCCATTCTCGACGCCCTCTTCCAGCAGGACCCGCGCAGCCGGGTCGCGGCCGAAACCCTGTGCAACACCGGCCTGGTGGTGCTGGCCGGCGAGATCTCGACCAATGCGCATGTCGACTACATCCAGGTCGCGCGTGACACCATCAAGCGCATCGGCTACGACAACACCGACTACGGCATCGACTACAAGGGCTGCGCCGTGCTGGTGGCCTACGACAAGCAGAGCAACGACATCGCCCAAGGCGTCGACCATGCCTCCGACGACCACCTGAACACCGGCGCCGGCGACCAGGGCCTGATGTTCGGTTATGCCTGCGACGAGACCCCCGAGCTGATGCCCGCGCCGATCTACTACGCCCACCGGCTGGTCGAGCGCCAGGCCCAGCTGCGCAAGGACGGCCGGTTGCCGTTCCTGCGGCCCGATGCCAAGAGCCAGGTCACGATGCGTTACGTCGACGGCAAGCCGCACAGCATCGCCACCGTCGTGCTGTCGACCCAGCACCATCCGGACCAGAGCGAGTCGGCCACCAAGATGAAGGCCTCGTTCACCGAAGCCGTGATCGAGGAGATCATCAAGCCGGTGTTGCCCAGCGAGTGGATCAAGGAGACCGAATACCTGATCAACCCGACCGGCCGCTTCGTCGTCGGCGGCCCGCAGGGCGACTGCGGCCTGACCGGCCGCAAGATCATCGTCGACACCTACGGCGGCGCCTGCCCGCACGGCGGCGGCGCGTTCAGCGGCAAGGACCCGAGCAAGGTCGACCGCTCGGCCGCGTATGCCTGCCGCTACGTCGCCAAGAACATCGTCGCCGCCGGCCTGGCACGCCAGTGCCAGATCCAGGTGGCCTATGCGATCGGCGTCGCGCGGCCGATGAACATCACCGTCTACACCGAAGGCACCGGCGTGATCCCCGACGAGCAGATCGCCAAGCTCGTGCGCGAGCACTTCGACCTGCGCCCGAAGGGCATCATCCAGATGCTCGACCTGCTCCGCCCCGTCTACGAAAAGACCGCCGCCTACGGCCACTTCGGCCGCGAAGAACCCGACTTCACCTGGGAGCGGACTGACAAAGCACAAGCGCTGCGTGCAGCGGCCGGGCTGTAGGCCCGGCGGTCGCGCAGCGACCCTTGTGCTTTGCGGCGAAGGCTCACATCGGCGCAGCCGATGTGAAGGCCCGCAGGGCCGGGCCGAAGCCACAAGGCAACCCCGCGCTGCGCGCAGCGGCTGACCTGTAAGGCCAGCAAACGCGCAGCGTTTCGGCGGCTTTGCGGCGAAGGCTCACTTCGCGCAGCGATGTGAAGGCCCGCAGGGCCGGGCCGAAGCCACAAAGACTTTCCTTGCGCTGCGTGCAGCGGCCGGGCTGTGGCCCGGCGGTCGCGCAGCGACCCGCCCCCTATCGATCGATGCTGCGCAACCAGCGTTGCAGGCCCCAGGCTCCGGCGACGATCAGCAACACGGTGCCGCCCAGCAGCGCAAAGGTCAGCGGTGTCGGCCTGCGCAGCGCTTCGGTGATCTGGTCGACGAACAGCATCATCGCCAGCGTGCCGGGTGTCATGCCGATTGCGGTGCCGAGCACCAGGTCGCGCAGGCGGATGTGGCTGGCGCCGGCGACCATGTTGATCACCGCGAACGGCGCCACCGGCACCAGGCGAACCAGGATCACCGCCACCAGGCCCCGACGGGCCATGCTCTGGCTCAGCATGTTGATGCGCGGCCCGGCCAGTCGCACCAGCACCTCGTGTCCGAGGAAGGCTCCGATGCCGTAGCTGGCCGCCGCTCCCAGCAAGGCGCCGGTCATCGCACAGGCAAATCCGGCCCAGGGACCGAACGCGACCAGCGCCACCAGCGTCAGAAAGGTCAGGGGTACCGCCAGCGTCATGGCCAGCGCGAAACCGAACGTGGCGGCCACCGGCCCGAATGCCTCGCCGAAGCGCTGCAACCCCGACACGACCACATCCACGTCGAGCCACTCGCGCAGCGGCGTGGCCGTCCAGCCGATCGCCAACACGATCACGGCCAGCACCGCCAGGGCCAGCAGCCACAGGCGCCGGCGCAGCACCGACGACGACAACGGCACCTGCAGATCCGGCACGGGCTTCATGGCACGCGGCGCGTGATGTCCGTCAACACCATGGCCAGGTCCCGGACCTGGCCGGCCGCGAAGATGGAGCCGTGCAATCCGGCGACCCGGCGCTCGTGCAGCCGCTCGCCCAGCAGCTTGCTCCAGGAACCGAACAAGGGCTTTTCCCAGCGCAGCAGCCCGGAAGTCTTGATCAGCGTGGTGGAGCCGCCGAAGGCCCCCACGCGATAACCCCCCATGGACTTCACCTGCGCGACCAGCCCGGCATCGTTGATCATGGCGCCCAGGCGCCGGCCGTTGATGCTGAGCTCCTGCAATCGCAACAGCCGCACCAGGCCGGAGAACAGGCGCCAGTAGAAGGTCCCGCCCCAGACCGCCTTCGGATAGACCGTGTCGATCAGGATCAGGCCCCGGGGGGGCACGCCGCGTTGCTCCAGCAACCGCGCCGTCTCCAGCGCCGCGATGCCGCCGATCGAGAACCCCGCAATGAACCCCGGCGCCTGGCCCTGGGCCTGGATGCTGTCGGCGTACATTTCCGCGAGCTGCTTGATGCGACGGAACGGCGTCGGCCCCTGCGGCGGCTGCAGCATCCGCAGGTCGCAGTTGCCGCCCAGCGCATCGGCCAGGGTCTGGAACCGGAGCAGGTCACCGTGTCCGGACGCCGCCAGGTAGATGGTGTCGGCGGCCGTGCCCGGGCCCAGCGGCACCAGCAGGCCCGGCGGTGTCGCTTCCTTGTCCAGCGCGGCCGCGAGCCGCTCCACGGTCGGGTTCTCGGTCAGCATGTACAGCGGAATCCGACGCCGCATCATGCGTTCCGCGCCAGCCAGGATGCTGATGGCGGCCAGCGAGTCGCCACCGACATCGAAGAAGTTGTCCTGCACCGACAGCGACGTGCGTCCGAGTTCGGTCTGCCACAACGCCAGCAGATCGGCCTCGCGTGGCGTGGCCGGCTTGCGCCCGAGGACACGCGCCTGCGCCGCGGGCGTGGCATCGGGCAGGGCCGCGTAGTCGATCTTGCCGCTGCCGCTGGTCGGCAACACCGGCAGCGAGCAGATCGCCGAGGGCACCATGTAGTCGGGCAGGCGCACGCGCAGGGCACGTTGCAGCCGCTCGTGGTCGTCGGGCCGCGCCGGCGCCACCCAGGCGTGGATGGCCGCGTGCCCACCGGATTCGACCTTGCGCGCCGCGGCCTGCGACACACCCTCGATCGCCAGCAAGGCCGACTCGATTTCGCCGAGTTCGATCCGGTAGCCGCGCAGCTTGACCTGTCGGTCCAGCCGGCCCTGGAAATGCAGGCGGCCCTGGTGATCGAGCGTGCCCTTGTCGCCGGTCCGGTACAGCCGCTCTCCGGGACGGAACGGGTCGGCGACGAAACTGGCCGCACTTAACGCGGGCTGGTTCAGGTACGCGCGGGCCAGCCCGCGCCCGCCGATGTAGACCTCGCCGGACACGCCGTCGGGCACCGGGCGCAGTTGCCGGTCGAGCACGTGGATGGTGGTGTCGTCCACCGGCAGGCCGACCGGCAACACGGTGGCATCGTCGTCGCTGCGGCATTCCCACGCCGTGGCGAAGATACATGCCTCGGTCGGGCCATAGACGTTGAACAGCCGGGCGCCGGTCACGCTCAGGTAACGCCGCGCCAGTTCGGGCGCGAGCACTTCGCCGCCGCAACAGGCCACGCGCAGCGCCAGCCCCCGCTGGCCGGCCGCCGCATCGAGGAAGCCGCCCAGGGTCGAAGGCACGAAGGCCATGATGGTGACGCCGTGGCGCACGGCAAATTCGGCCAGCGACTGCGGCAACAACCGGCCCGGGGGCGCCAGCGCCATGCTGGCACCGTGCACCAGCGGCAGGCACAACTCGATCAGCGAAGGATCGAAGGTCGCCTGCGTGGCCTGTCCGGTGCGGTCCTGCGCCGTGACGCCGTAGCTGCGCGACAACCAGTGCAGCCTGCGCGCCAGCACCGCATGCTCGATCATCACGCCCTTGGGCCGGCCGGTCGAACCCGACGTGAACAACACATAGGCCAGGTCGTCGGGCGCGGCCACGGCAGGCGGGTCGTCGCCCGGCAGGTCGGCCAGGCCCTGGTGCCAGCTGCCGGCAATGGTGTGCACATGCAGCGGCGCCAGCCGGTCCCAGTCCGGCTGCTGCACCATCAGCGCGACCGCCGCGCTGTCCTGCAGCACGATGGCCAGCCGCGCCAATGGCGCGTCCGGGTCCAGCGGCAGGTAGGCCGCGCCGGCCTTGGCGATGGCCAGCATGGCCAGCACCAGGTCCGGGCCGCGCGGCATGGCGACGGCCACGATGCGGTCCCGGCCCGCGCCCAGCCCGACCAGCCGGTGCGCCAGCTGATTGGCGCGGCGATTCACCGTGCCGTAGTCCATCTGCGCGCCGTTCCAGACCAGGCATACCGCATCCGGGGTTCGCGCCGCATGGTGCTCGAACGACGCCACGTAGGTCCGCGGCTGGCGGTGCTGCACGACATCGGCGTGGCGTGCATGGACGATGTGGTGGAACTCCTCGGCCGGCAGCACCGGCAGGTCGGCGACCCGGCGATCGGGCTCGGCCGCCAGCGCCTGCACGATATGCCAGATGCGCGCGCCCAGCGCGCCCACGGCGTCGGACGTGAAATAGGCGGCACTGCCCTCGAGCACCAGTTCCAGGTCCTGGCGCGCATGGAACTCGCACACGGTGATGCCCAGCGGGTACCGCGCGGAGCCGGAAAACAGCTGGCGCGAGTCGACCAGCTCCGCGTCGCCGAAGGCCACCTGGTAGTCCTGGCGCTCGAACGACAACAACACGTCGAACAAGCCGTCGCGACCGCTGCGCACCACCTCGAGTTCGCGCGCTAGCTCGCTCAGCGGGTAGCGCGGATGGCGCAGTGCGGAACGCATGATGGCGCCCACGCCGGCAACCAGCTCGGCCGCCGTCATGTCCGGGGCCACGGTCACGTTGATGCCCATGACCCCCACGAACATGCCCATGGTGTCGCGAAAGCGCCTGCCGCCGCGGTTGAGCGTGGGCACGCCGACCAGCACCTGCTCGCGTTCACCGACACGGGCGAAATACAGGGCCAGCGCGGCAAGGAAGAAATTGAACGGTGTGATGCCCTGGCCCGCGGCCAGGCGCTCGAGCCGGTCGTAGTCGGCGCGCGGCAGCGACTCCACGGCCAGGTGCGCATCGGGCAAGGCGCCGTCGCGCGCATGCGCCTGGCGCCGCTGCAGCAGCGGCTCCGGCAGGGCCGGCAGCTGCGCGCGCCAGAACACGGCGTCGCGCGCAAACGACTCCGATTGCCGGTAGGCGTGTGATTCCGCGATGAAGGCCAGGTAGCTGTCGTCGCTGGGCCCGACCCCGTCATCGCCGGCGCCGATCCGGTTGTAGATGGCGCTCCATCGCTTCATGACCTGGGTCGTGCCCCAGCCGTCCATGATCAGGTGGTGGAACTGGATCGTGCCGCCATGGAGCACATCGCTTGCGCGCAACAACGCAAAACGCCAGGGCGGTGTTCCGTCGTGCAAGACGAAGGGCTGGCGCATCCAGCGTTGCCACCACTGGCGCATCGCCTGGCGCGGTTCAGGCTCGGCACCCATGTCGATCAGCTGCAGCTCGGGCTCGAACGCCGGCAACAGCCGCTGCGTGCCGTCGGGCTGCAAGACCAGGCGCAACGCGGCGTTCTCGGCGACCAGCTGCGACAGGGCTCGCCGGAGCCGGGGCAGGTCCAGCGGCCCTTCGAAAAACGCCGTGCCGCCCAGGTTCAGGTGGGCGCTGTCCGGCCAGGCGCGCTGGTCCCGCCAGACCTCGAGCTGGCTCAGGGACAGCGGCAGGCTGCCCGCGGTCAGGCGGTCGTCACCGGCCGCGTCCATCGCTCTATTTCCTGCATCGCATAGCGGTATCCGACCTCGGCAATCTTTTCCGCGCGCCCGTAACCCATCAGCGCGAACGACGCCACGGGCGGCTCGAGATAGTGGTCGGCCTGGGCCATGGTCCGCGCGCGCTGATGCAGGCCGCCGATATGGCTGGCCCGGTACAGGATGTCACCGATGCCCGGAGACGCCGTCTCGCCGCGGCGGAAATAACCCTGGATCGTACGCCGCACCGACAGCCGGGGCAATGCCGGATCCACGCCCATGTAGTCACGCACGTCGACGTCGATCGCGATGATGGTGCCGTTGCCGCGCCGTTTCTCCAGCGGCGTGCCCAGGCGCGCCCGCATCGCCGCCACCGGCACGTTCTCCAGGATCGCGCCGTCCACCAGCAGATCGCCGTTGTGCAGCACCGGCGGAAACAGGCCGACCGGCGAATTGCTCGCCAGCACCGCCCGCCACAACGGCCCGCTGTCCTGCACCGTGGTGCAGGCCCG
Source organism: Burkholderiaceae bacterium (assembly GCA_041581405.1). GTDB lineage: Bacteria > Pseudomonadota > Gammaproteobacteria > Burkholderiales > Burkholderiaceae_C > CAISIP01. The sequence goes on along the minus strand of JBFIDI010000201.1, from coordinate 2,182 downwards.
GCTCAGGTTGCAGGCGGCGGCAAAAAACGGGAGCCAGGTCTGGTCGACGGTCCGTTCGCCGAACATGCGCCGCAGATCGCGCTCGACGCGCCGCCCCGACACGATGGAGATCACCGGCAGCGTCGGGCGCTCCCCGCCGCGTGCGAAACGCACGGTGCGTTCGCGGATCTCGTCCAGCGGCAGGCCACAGGCGTATTGCGCACCCAGCAGGGCCCCCATGCTGTTGCCGCCGACCATGTCGACGACGATGCCGGCCTGCTCGAGCGCACGCAGAACGCCGAGGTGCGCAAAACCACGCGCGCCGCCGCCGCCGAGCACGACCCCCACCGCCTTGCCGTGGAGGAACCGCGCCAGCCGCGCGTAATCACCCGGGTGGCGGGCGCGGATCGGGTATACGCGCTCGACATCGCGTCCGTCGCGCCAATGCGTCAGGCCCACCGGCATGTCGGCATCGGCGCGATGCAGCACGACCAGGTGCTTGCGCTTCATCTCGAAACCGGGCTCGCGCGCCAGCAGTTGCTCGAGTTCGCCCGCCACGGCCGGGCCGTCGTGCCGGGCCACGAAGACGACCTGGTCGGCCTGGCGGAACGCCCGCTTCGTCCAGGCCAGGGATCGCGGGTCGGCCTCGTAGACCAGGAAGTCGTATTGCTCCTCGAGATCGTCATAACGATCCTTGCCGCTCCAGGCGCCGGTGGCGGACGGATCGACCATGCTCTGCATGTCGGGCGGCACCTGGAAGGCCCGTCCGAACGCCGCGCAGGCGCGCGTCAGGCCTTGCGCGACCTCGTGCGCCTCGGTTCCGGCTCCGAGCGGCACGACGACGAAGATCTGCGCATGCCGTCGCTCGACCACCTGGGAGGCATGGCGCAGATGGTTGAAGATCGCACGCGCAAAGACCTGGTTCAGCGCCAGGGGGTGCAGCACCAGCAGGCGCTCGAAATCGGCGCGACCGAGCATGGCGAGCGTCGAATCGCGCAAGGCCGTGATGTCCGCCGCGCGCGCCTGCTGCAGGATCAGCCCGGCCTCGCCGACGCTCTCGCCCGGCCGGATCTCGTTGTAGAGCTGCAAGACCCCCTGGGCGTCGCGGCGCGACACCCGCAGGCGGCCGCTGACCAGGAAAAACATGGTGTCGGCGGGTTCGCCTTCGCGCAGCACGACCGTGCCGCCCGGAATCGTGCGCAGGTGCAGGAAACGCCCCAGGTCCTGCAACACCGGCTCCTCCAGGCTGCCGAATACCCCGCTCGCCCGCAAGACTGCAAGGACCCTTTCGTCGGCGATGGGCGGCTCAGCCATGGCCAGAGTCTAACGTCGGCCCCCGCCCCCGCGGCAGCTCGCTGGACAGCCACTGCACGAACGCGGCACTGGCCGGGCGGCGGCGCTTGCGTTGCGGCAGCACCAGGTGATAACCCAGTGGCGACTCCAGCCGATGGGTCCCCAGCCGGCACAACAGGCCTTGCGCGAGCAAGGTGTCGACCAGGTGCTGCCAGCCGATCGCCACGCCCTGCCCGGCCAGCGCGGCGCCGATGACGAGCAGGTAGTTGTCGAAGGCCGGCAACGGCGCGACGACCGCGCGGTCTGCGGCCCAGGCCGGACCGGCGCGTTGCCAGTCGAACCAATGCTGGCCCGGCGCCGGCTTGAGCTGCAGCCACGGGGCCGCGCGCAACACCGCCTGCGGGTCGCCGCCATGCGCCTGCAACAGCGCCGGGGCACAGACCGGAAACACGCTTTCGCGCAGCAACAGGCTGGACTCGGCGCGCGGAATACGACCGTCCCCGAACACGATGGCCAGGTCGACGTCGGACGGCAGCAGGACCTGGGCCCGGTTGCTGGTCACCAGACTGACGTCGACCTGCGGATGCAGCCGGTAGAAACGCTCGAGCCGCGGCATCAGCCAATAGGTGGCAAAAGCGAAGTCGGTCGCCACCGCCAGCAGGTCGCGGGCCGGTTCGGCCATCGTTCGGTCCACCGCCGTGTGCAAGGTGCCCAGCGCCTCCTGTACGGAAACGAGCAAGGCCGCACCGGCCGACGTGGGTTCGATGCCCCGGTGCACCCGGATGATGCGCGGCGTGCCCAGTGCCAGTTCCAGCCGCCGGATGTGCTGGCTGACGGCCGGCTGCGTCATGCCCAGCTCGGCCGCCGCGACCGTGAAGCTCAGGCAGCGCCCGCAGGCTTCGAACACCTG
>JBFIDI010000200.1:0-9716 GCA_041581405.1 Burkholderiaceae bacterium | reverse complement strand
CGGCCGCCGTCAGCCCGCTGGTGCGGTTGCTGGCGAGCCCGGCCAGCGCGTCGTCGGTCTCGCGCGCATGCCAGCCGGCGCCGGCGTCCGGTGTCGACGGCGTCATCGGATCAGCCTGCGGCACCCGTGCGCTGCAGGTCGAGCGCGATCGCGCGGGTCCCGTCGGCATCCGCGTCCGCGACCTCGACGAAGCCGAGATCGCGTTGCAAGGCCAGCATGCGCTTGTTGTCGTTGAGCACCGTGGCCACCAGGCGTTGCGTGCCTTGTGCGCGCAAGGTGCGGATCAGCTTGTCCATCATCAGGCGGCCCAGCCCCTGGCCCTTGAGGTCCGAACGCACGATGATGCCGAACTCGGCATCGATGTTGTCGGGGTCGGTCACCGCGCGCGCGGCCGCCAGCGTCTGCGGCTTGCCGTCGGGTCCGGCGCTCTCGGCGACGAAGGCGATCTCGCGTTCGTAGTCGATCTGGGTCAGGCGGGCCAGTTCGCTCGGCTCGATGCTGCGCCGGCTGTAGAACACCCGCATGCGCACGTCTTCGGGGTCGAGTTGCGACAGGAACTCCAGGTGCTGCTCCTCGTCGCCGGGCCGGATCGGACGCACCAGCATCGAGCGGCCTTGCCACTCGATCTGCTCGGCCAGTTCGGCGGGGTAGGGCTTGATCGCGAAATGTTCGGCGCCGCCGCCGCGGCTGCCGTCGACCCGAATCCGGGCATCGAGCGCGATGGCGCCCTGCGGGCCGAGGATCAACGGGTTGATGTCGAGTTCGGTGATCTGCGGATGGTCGGCCATGAGTTGCGAGACGGCGACCAGCACACCGTCGAGCGCGTCCAGGTCGGCCGCCGGTGTATCCCGGAAGCCGTCGAGCAGCCGGGCGACCCGGGTGTTGCGCACCAGCGCACGCGCCAGGCGACTGTTCAGCGGCGGCAGCGCGATCGCGCGGTCGGCCACGACCTCGACCGAGGTGCCGCCCGAGCCGAACAGGATCACCGGGCCGAACACCGCGTCGATGCTGGCGCCGACGATCAGCTCGCGCGCATGGGCCGGGCGCACCATGGCCTGCACCGTGAAACCGTCCACGCGGGCCTGCGGCCGTTCCCGTGCGACCCGAGCGAGCATGGCCTCGGCGGCGTCCCGGACCGCGCCCGCATGCGCCAGGTCGAGCACCACGCCGCCGACGTCCGACTTGTGCGAGATGTCGTCCGACAGGATCTTGAGCACGACCGGAAAACCGATGGCCTGTGCCGCGCCGGCGGCCTCGTCCACACTTGGTGACACGATACGGGTGGCGACGACCGGAATGCGGTAGGCATCGAGCACCGCCTTGGCCTGGGGTTCGGTCAGCAGGGGCCGGCCTTGCGCGAGCGCCGCTTCCAGCAGGTCGTGCACGGCGGCGCGGTCGGGGCCGGCACCGGCGTCCGCCGCGGCGGTCGGGGCCTCCAGCAACTGGGCCTGGTTGCGCCGGTAACGCACCAGCATCGCGAACGCGCTGACGGCTTCCTCGGGCGTGTCGTAACTCGCGATGCCGGCGTCCTGGAAGGTCTTGCGCGCGTCGGCGACGGCGGCCTCGCCGAGCCAGCACGACAACAGGCGCGGGTGCCGGGGATCGACCATCGGCGCCAGCGCCTGCGCGATCTGCTGGCTCGGCACGATGGCCGTGGGCGCGTGGATGAACAGGATGGCGCCGGCCTGCCGGTCCTTCTGCAGCAGTTGCAGTGTCTGCACGTAACGATCCACCGGCGCATCTCCGATGATGTCCACCGGGTTGCCATGGGACCAGTTGGCCGGCAGCACCTGGTCCAGCGCGGCCAGCGTGTCCGGTGCCGGCGTGGCCAGTTCGATGCCGGCATGTTCCGCGGCGTCGGCCGCCATCACGCCGGCGCCCCCGCCATTGGTCAGGATGGTCAGCTGCTCGGACAGGTTGGTGCGAAAGCGGGTCAGGGTTTCAGCGGCCAGGAAGAGTTGCTGCAAGGTGTCGACCCGCAACATGCCGGCACGCGCGATGGCGGCCTCGTAGACCAGGTCGGAGCCGGCCAGCGCGCCGGTGTGCGAGGCCGCGGCCTTCTGCCCTTGCGCCGAGCGCCCGGCCTTGACCACGATCACCGGCTTGTTGCGCGCGGCCGCCCGTGCCGCCGACATGAACTTGCGCGGTGCCTCGACGGACTCGATGTACAGCAGGATGGCGCGGGTCTTGGGATCGCTGGCCAGGTAGTCGAGCATGTCGCCGAAATCGACGTCGGCGTGTTCGCCCAGCGAGATGAAGTGCGAAAAGCCGATCGCCCGCGCACGGGCCCAGTCCAGCATGGCGGTGACCAGCGCGCCCGACTGCGACACGAACGCGATCTCGCCCGGGGCCGCCGAGGTGTGCGCGAAACTGGCGTTCAGGCCCAGGTGCGGCGACAACATGCCGATGCAGTTCGGTCCCAGGATGCGCAGCAGGCTCGGACGGGCGGCGTCGAGCATCGCCTTGCGCTGCACCGCATCCAGCCCGGCCGTGAGCACGATGGCGGCGCGGGTGCCGCAGGCGGCCAGCTCGGCGATCAGGCCCGGGACCACGGAGGCCGGCGTGCAGATCACGGCCAGGTCCGGCACGCCGGGCAGGTCGGCGGCGCGCGCATGAACGGTTTCGCCGTCGAGCGTGGCGTGGTTCGGGTTCACCGCGTAGACCGGCCCCTTGAAGCCGCGGCGGCGCAGGTTGTTCCAGACCGTGGCACCGACACTGCCCGGCCGCGCCGAAGCTCCGAAGACGGCCACGGAGGCGGGGTCCAGCAGATGGTCCAGATTGCGAATGCTCATGGTGTCAGCCTGATATCGGGTTCGGGGGCACGGGTGCTGCGGCAGCTGCCGCAACCGACGGAACCGGCGCGACCTGCCTTCGCAAGCGCGTGAGCGGATGACGACATGATACGAAAGCCGGTGTTGCCGGGGTGGCGCGCATCCGTCTGCGCCACGGTACGCCGGTTTGATTCTCGTCAAGCGCGGGCGGGTTTTCCGCCGCGCCGCGCCGGGTCATGGTAGTTTCGTTCCTTGCGCATGCAAATTGCCGGGAGGAGAGGGGATGAACGATGACACACAGCCTGTTCGCCACGAATACCGTTCCCGAGGGGCTGCCGTGTTGCCGATCGACGCCCACCGGCTGACGAGCCAGTGTTATGCCGTCGTGCTGGCCGGCGGCCGCGGCAGTCGCCTGCACAACCTGACGGACTGGCGCGCCAAGCCGGCGGTTCCGTTTGCGGGCAAGCTCAAGATCATCGACTTTCCGCTGAGCAACTGCGTCAATTCGGGCATCCGGCGCATCGCCGTGCTGACCCAGTACAAGTCCCAGAGCCTGATCCGGCATATCGAGCGTGGCTGGAGTTTCCTGTCGCCCAGCCTGGGCGAATTCATCGACATTGCGCCGGCGCAGCAACAACTCGGCGAGAACTGGTATGCGGGCACGGCCGACGCCGTCTACCAGAACCTGCATCTGGTGCGGGATTCCGGCGCCCGCCACGTGCTGATCCTGGCCGGCGACCATGTCTACAAGATGAACTATGCGGCCATGCTGGCCGACCATGTGCGCGAGGCCGCCGACGCCACCGTGGCCTGCATCGACGTTCCGTCGGCACAGGCCCATCATTTCGGCATCGTCAGCGTCGACGGGCAGGCGCGCGTGCGGCAATTCATCGAGAAGCCGGCGCAGGCGCCGCCGATGACCGACGCGTCCGACCGGGTGCTGGCCAGCATGGGCATCTACGTGTTCGATCTCGATTTCCTGTGCGAGCAGCTGGCGCGGGACGCCGCCGATCCGGCCTCGAGCCATGATTTCGGCAAGGACCTGCTGCCCCGGCTGGTGGCCGGGCACCGGGTGCTCGCGCACCGGTTTGCCGACAGTTGCGTCAACATGGTCGGCGAGCGGCCGTACTGGCGCGATGTCGGCACCGTGGACGCGTACTGGGAGGCCAACATGGACCTGACCACGGTGGTGCCGGAGCTCAACCTGTACGACGATCACTGGCCCATCATCAGCCTGCAGCCGCAACTGCCGCCGGCCAAGTTCGTGTTCGACGACGACGGCCGGCGCGGTGTCGCCGTGGCGTCGCTGGTGTCCAGTGGCTGCATCGTCAGTGGCGCCACGGTGCGCCGTTCGATCCTTTTTGCCAAGGTGCGCGTGGCCGAGCACAGCCTGATCGAAGACTCGCTGGTGCTGCCGGATGTGGTCGTCGGACGCCATGTGATCCTGCGCAAGGTGGTGGTGGACAAGCGCTGCGTGTTGCCGGACGGCTTTTGCGCCGGCGTGGACCCGCAGCAGGACCGGGCCCGTTTCCATGTCACCGAGGGCGGCGTCACGCTGATCACGCCGGCCATGCTGGCGGCACTGGGCCAAGGCCCGGTGCCCGGTGCCGACGAGGAATCCGGCTTCGGCGCGCTGACAGCGTGACCTGCACGGCCGCCGGCGCCGGAACCGACCTGGCTCAGATCGCCAGGCGCATCGGTCGCGCAAACACCGAGTTGGCCGCCACCACGACCATGCGCTCGCGCACGCCGACGCCCTTGGCCGTCGGCAGCCGCGTCGGCGTCGCCGGCTGGGCCGGCACCAGATGCCTGCTCGGGGCGATGGCATCGTCGAGCGAGGTCTCTTCGAGCTGGCGCAGCATCTGTGCCTCGAGTTCGACCGCCCATTCCGCGCCGATGCTCTGGCCGCCGCGCGGACGGTTGGCGAACGAGCGATGACCGTTGCCACCGGCGTCGCCGCCGTCATCGGCGGCGCTGACGATGTCGGCCAGCGAGATGGACGCGGCCTCGCGTGCCAGCGTGTAGCCGCCACCGGGACCGCGCAGGCCCGTGACCAGCCCGCTGCGGCGCAGGCGGCCGAACAGCAGGTCGAGGTAGGACGGCGACACCTGCTGGCGCGCACTGATCGCGGACAGGGGCACCGGACCCTGGCCCTGGTGCAAGGCGAGGTCCATCATGGCGACGACCGCGAGGCGGCATTTCGGGGGTATGAACATGGGGGTTCCCGTAGCGGTGAAAAGGGGGGATGGGTGTTGTCGCGCGCCGTGCCTCATCGGGCAGGACTCGTGGGGGTGGTGGTGTCGCCGGGCGGGACCATGCCCTCGGCCGGCAGTTGCAACGCGTGGCTCAGGGCCGGCCGCTGGCGTCCGAAGCGGTTGCGTTCGAGTTGCTTGGCAACGGCGCGCGAAGCCCGGTCGCTGGCGCGGTCGATGACGGAATACAGGTCCGGCCCGCAGTCGCGGATCACGACCTGGGGCGCATCCACCAGCGTGACCTGCAGCCGGCAGAACTTGTCGGGGCCGCCGCGCGGTCCGTTCTCGTCGCCCAGCCGCACGACCACGCGCGAGATCCGGTCGGCATGCCGCGTCAGGCCGAAGCCCAGGCGGCGGCGCGTGTGGCTGGTCAGGGCTGCGGTATCGGGAAAGTCGAGACTCTGGATGTCGAACTGCATGGGTCCTCCTTCGGTTGTACGCACGGTGGCGTTGAAAGGAGTCTGGCCCGTGCGATTCATCTTGTAAATTCGAATTATTTGTCCTTATGATTCGATAACAATTGATTGAAACACTGCCGGCCGGCGTGCGGCAACGGAGGACCGGATGAACTACAAGCACCTTCACTATTTCATGCAGGTGGCCAAGACCGGCAGCGTGCTCGGCGCCAGCGAGCGGCTGCACGTGACGCCGCAGACCATCAGCGGGCAGATCCAGCTGCTCGAGGAGCAACTGGGCAGTCCGCTGTTCGGCAAGAGCGGCCGCGGGCTGGTGTTGACCGAGGCCGGCCGGCTGGCCCTGGGGTATGCCGAGGACATCTTTTCGCTGGGTGCCGAGCTCGAGCAGGCGGTGCGCGAGCACCCGAACAATCGTCCGGCGCTGGAGTTCCGCATCGGCGTGGCGGATGCCTTGCCCAAACCCATCGCCTACCGGCTGGTGGAGCCGGCGACGCGGCTGGAGGAGCCGGTGCGCCTCGCGTGCCGGGAGTGGAAACTCGACAACCTGCTGGCCGAGCTGGCGCTGCACCGGCTCGACCTCGTGTTGTCGGACGCGCCGATCCCGCCGTCGGTCAGCGTCAAGGCCTTCAGCCACCAGCTGGGCGCGTCCGGCCAGACCTTTTTCGCCGCGCCGGCACTGGCCGAGCGGTACCGGCCCGGATTCCCGGACAACCTGGAGGGCGCCCCGATGCTGATGCCGGCGCAGGACTCGGCCACCGGCCAGAAGCTGCAGTCGTGGTTCCAGGCGCGGGCACTGCACCCGCACATCGTCGGCGAGTTCGACGACAGTGCGCTGGCGATGGAGTTCGGACGCCGCGGCCTGGGCCTGTTCGTGGCGCCGACGGTGCTCGCGGACGACATCGAACGCCAGTTCGGCGTGGCCGCGATCGGGCCGGCCGACGGCATCACGGTGGAGTATTTCGCGATCTCGGTCGAGCGACGCATCACCCATCCTTGCGTGGTGGCGATCACCCGTTCGGCGCGCCAGGCGCTGTTCGCCGGCACGGCAGGCACGACCCGGCGCCGGCGCCGGCCGACGGCCTGAGGGCGGATCAGCCGGCCCGGGTGCGCAGGGCGCGCGCCAGCATCGCGGCGGCGAGCGCCACCGCGGCATCGGCCTCGTCGATGACCTTGCCCATGGTGATGAAACCGTGGATCTGGCGTTCGAAGCAGACATGGTGGCAACACACGCCCGCTTCGCTCAGGCGCTGGCTGTACAACAGCCCTTCGTCGCGCAAGGGGTCGTATCCCGCCGTGATGACCAGGGCCTCGGGCAGGTCGGCCAGCCGGTCGCACAGCAGCGGCGAGGCGCGCCAGTCGGTGTCGTGCGCCGGATCGTCGATGTAGTGGTCGTGAAACCAGTCGATGGTGTCGCGGGTCAGCAGGTAACCCTGGCCGTTCCCGGTATGGGATGGCGCTTGCCGGCGCATGTCGGTGGCGGGGTAGATCAGCAACTGGAAACGCAGCGCAAGGTCGCCGCTGTCGCGCAAGGCGATCGCGACGACGGCCGCGAGATTGCCGCCGGCGCTGTCACCGCCGACCGCCATGCGCGCGGGGTCGAGTCCGAGCCGGGCCGCATGGTCGCGGCACCAGCGGGTCGCCGCCAGGCAGTCGTCGACCGCACACGGAAAACGATGCTCGGGCCCCATGCGGTAGTCGACCGCGAGCACGGCGCAACCGGACGCGTTGGCCAGTTGCCGGCACAGGCTGTCGTGGGTATCCAGGTCGCCGATGACCCAGCCGCCGCCATGGAAATACACCAGCACCGGCAGCGGCGTGTCGGTCGGCCGGGTGGCCAGTGGCCGCACCAGGCGCAGCGCGATCGGGCCATGCGGGCCCTCGGCGAACAGGTCCTCGGTGGAGGCCACCGGGGGCGGGTCGGGCTGGGTGAAGCCGCGACGGTCGCGGTACATCGCGCGTGCCTGTTGCGGCGTCAGGGTATGGGTCGGTGGTACGGCGCGTTCGACCATCAGGTCGAGCAGGGCGCGGGCCTGGGGATGCAGCATGGTGGTGGGGTGTTCGGGTTCGGGCCCGGTGCTCGCACGGGCGATCGTGCCAGTGTAGCGAAGCGCCGGCCGGGGCGGGCCGGCGATTGTGGCTATGCTATCGGCCCATGAAGCTCTACAACTACTTCCGTTCGTCCGCCTCGTTCCGGGTGCGCATCGCGCTGGCGCTCAAGCAACTGCCCTATGAATACGTGCCGGTGCATCTTGCGCGCGGCGACCACAAGCTGCCGGCCTACGCCGCCGTGGCCGCCGATGGCCTGGTGCCGGTGCTCGAGGTCGGCGAGCTGCGACTGTCGCAGTCGATGGCCATCATCGAATACCTCGACGAAACCCATCCGCAGCCGCGGCTGCTGCCGGCCGATCCGGTCGATCGCGCCCGGGTGCGCGCGCTGGCGCAAAGCATTGCCTGCGAAATCCATCCGCTGAACAACCTGCGCGTGCTCAAGTACCTGGTGCGCGAGCTCAAGGCCGACGACGCGGCCAAGACCGCCTGGTACCGCCACTGGGTGCGCGATGGCCTGCTGGCATTCGAGCGCCAGCTGGAGCAGCTGCCGACCGGTACCTATTGTTTCGGCGACACCCCGACGCTGGCGGACTGCTGCCTGGTGCCGCAGATCTTCAACGGCAAGCGCTTCGATTGCGATTTTTCCGGGCTGCCGCGCACCATGGCGGCATTCGACGCCTGCATGGCGCTGCAGGCGTTCCAGGCGGCCCAGCCGTCCGCCTGCCCGGATTTCGAGGCATGACACCGGTGCGTGCGCGACCGGTCCGCACGGCATGAGCCGCGAGCACTGGCATCCGGACTGGATCGTGCCGCAATGGCCGGTGCCCGGTTCGGTGCATGCGGAGTTCACGACGCGCCACGGCGGCGTGTCGCAGGCCCCGTTCGACACGCTGAACCTGGGCCGGCCCAGCGATGACGATGCGCAGGCCGTACAGCGCAATCGGGCCCGACTGCACGCGGCGCTCGGGCCCGAGCCGATCTATCTCAGCCAGGTGCATGGTTGCCACTCGGTCGAACTGGTGGGGCCGTCCGAGCCCGGCGCCATCGAGGCCGATGCCTGTTGCACCCGGACTGCCGGCGTGGTGTGCACGATACGGGTGGCCGACTGCCTGCCGGTATTGCTCGCCCATGCCGGCGGGCGGGCGGTGGCGGCGGCCCACGCCGGCTGGCGCGGGCTGGCCGAGGGTGTGCTGGAGCAGAACTACGAAAATTACCGGACGCTGGTGACGGAGTCGTCCCCGACCGTGCAGTCCGGCGCGATGGTGGCAGCGGACACCGTGGCCTGGCTCGGGCCCTGCATCGGGCCCGATGCGTTCGAAGTCGGGCCGGAGGTGCGTGCCGCGTTCCTGGCGCGCGACCGGGCGGCCGACGCGATGTTCAGGCCCGGCAAGCCCGGCAAGTGGTTCGCCGACCTTGCCGGCCTGGCGCGCATGCGCTTGCGCGCCCTGGGCATCCATCGCATGTACGGCAACGATTCGAGCCCGGCCTGGTGCACCGTGGGCCAACCGTCACGGTTCTTTTCGCACCGGCGCGACAGCATCGCCCTTGGCGGCAGCGGCCGCATGGCCGCCTGCATCTGGTTCGATTGACGCGGCCGCCTCGCGTGCGCGCAAGGCCTTGCGGCGCGCAGGCGTGCGCAGCAGATACATCAGCAGCGACACCGGGCCGACGCCGTACAGGATGAACGTGAAGATGGCGCCCAGCACGGTCCCCTGGGAGCTGGTGGCCTCGGCCACTGCCATCATCAGGGTTACATAAAGCCAGGCAATGAGGACAAGATACATCGCGGGACAAGTCTAGCGCGTCTGTCAGTTTGACGAAGGACGTGTCTGCGATACTCTTGCTATACCGCCCGGGTATTGCTGGAGACACGATGAAACAGGACAACGCAGACCTTTGGAGCCAGTCGGCAGAACAGCTGCAACAGCAGATGGCAAGCGGCTGGACGGGGGCCATGCAGGCCTTGCAGAACCTCATGCCTCCGGTGCAGGCCGGATTGCCGACCCTGCCCGAGGGCGCGGCGCCCAAGCTGCAGTTTTCGCCCGCCAAGCTGCAGCAGCTGCAGCAGCAATACCTGCAGGAAGTCAGCCAGTTGTGGAGCCAGACGCTCGAGGGCAAGCCGCAGGTGCACGACAAGCGGTTCGCCGATCCGGCCTGGAGCGGCAATCCGATGGCGGCCCTGACGGCGGCCAACTACCTGCTCAACTCGCGTGCGCTGGTCGGGCTCG
>JBFIDI010000199.1:0-9720 GCA_041581405.1 Burkholderiaceae bacterium | reverse complement strand
TCATCAAGGCCCGCGTGGCCGGAGAGCTGCAGGACCTGAACCTGCGCGAGGGCGACATGGTCCAGGCCGGCCAGGTGGTGGCGCGGGTCGATGCCACCGACACCGAGGCCCGGCTGCGCCAGGCCCGCCAGCAGGCCGAAGCGGCCCGGTCCCAGGTCGAGATCGCGCAGCGCAGCTACGACAACAACCGCACGCTGGTCGAGAAGGGCTTCATCTCGAAGTTCGCCCTCGACTCCGCCAGCGCCAGCTTGGCCACCGCCCAGGCCAACTACCAGGCGGCCATCGCCGGTGTCGACGTGATTTCCAAGCAGGTGCAGGACACCGTGCTGCGCGCGCCGATCACCGGCCAGGTCGCGCAGCGCCTGGCACAGAACGGCGAGCGCATCGGCGTCGACGGCCGGGTGCTGGAGCTGGTCGACATCCGCCAGCTCGAACTCGAGGCCAGCCTGGCGGCGGCCGACTCGCCGCTGCTGCGGCTGGGCCAGGTCGCCGAGCTGCAGATCGAAGGCAGCGACGCACCGGTGCGTGCCACCGTGGTGCGCATCAACCCCACGGTCACGGCCGGCAGCCGCTCGGTGCTGGCCTACCTGGCACTGGCGCCCACGCAGGGCCTGCGCCAGGGCCTGTTCGCCCAGGGATCGCTGGTGGTCGGCAGCCGCAGCAGCCTGGCGCTGCCGGTCAGCGCGGTGCGCAACGACCGGCCCCGGCCGTACGTGCAGATCGTGCGCGACAACAAGGTCGCGCACCAGAGCGTGGACCCGGGTGCCCAGGGGCAGTTCGACGGGCAGTGGATGGTCGCGGTCGATGGCCTGGAGGCCGGCACGACGGTGATCGCCGGCTCGGTCGGACGGCTGCGCGAAGGCACGGCCGTCAAGCTCGCCGGCAGCCCGCTGTAGGCGCGCCGGTACCCACCCATGTGGTTCACCCGCGTCAGCCTGCAGAACCCGGTCTTCGCGACCATGGTCATGCTGGCCCTGGTCGTGCTGGGGCTGTTCTCGTACCAGCGGCTGCAGATCGATCAGTTTCCCAACATCGATTTTCCGGTGGTCGTGGTCATCACCGAATACCCGGGTGCGGCGCCCGAGATCGTCGAGAGCGAGGTCACCAAGAAGATCGAGGAAGGTGTCAATGCGATCGCCGGCATCAATGCGCTGACCTCGCGCAGCTACGAAGGCCAGTCGGTGGTCATCATCGAATTCGGCCTGCACATCGACGGGCGCAAGGCCGCCGACGACGTGCGCGAGAAGATCTCCGCCGTCAAGCCGCTGCTGCGCACCGAGGTCGAGGAGCCGCGGGTGCTGCGCTTCGATCCGGCCGCGCGCGCGGTGTGGTCGGTGGCTGTGTTGCCCGACAGCCGCGCCGCCGACGGCCAGGCGCCGACCCGCGCCCTGAGTGCGGTCGAATTGACCAACTGGGCCGAGCAAACGCTCAAGAAGCGCCTGGAGAACGTGCGCGGCGTCGGTTCGGTCAACATCGTGGGCGGCACCCAGCGCGAGATCAACCTGTTCCTGGACCCGCGCGCGCTCGAAGCCTATGGCTTGACGCCGGACCAGGTCGTGGCCGCCGTGCGCAGCGAGAACCAGGACCTGCCGATGGGCGCGATCCGCTCGCGCGAGCAGGAACGCGTGGTCCAGATCGACGCGCGCATCGAGCGCCCGCAGGACTTCGGCCGCATCATCGTCGCGCGCCGCAACGGGGCGCCGGTGCGGCTCGAGCAACTGGCCGAGGTGGTCGACGGCGCGCAGGAGATCGACTCGCTGGCGTTGTACAACGGCGAACGCACGTTGCTGCTGACGGTGCAGAAGTCGCAGGACGAAAACACCATTGCCGTCGTCGACGGCCTCAAGGCGGCGCTCGACGAGGTGCAGGAGCAGCTGCCGCCCGGCCTGCGGCTCGAACCCATCATGGACGGCTCGCGCCAGATCCGGGTCTCGGTGGCCAACGTGCGCCAGACGCTGATCGAGGGCGCCATCCTGACGGTGCTGATCGTGTTCCTGTTCCTGAACTCCTGGCGCTCGACCGTGATCACCGGGCTGACGCTGCCGATCGCCATCATCGGCACCTTCCTGTTCATGAACCTGTTCGGCTTCACGATCAACATGATCACGCTGATGGCGCTGTCGCTGTGCGTGGGCCTGCTGATCGACGACGCCATCGTGGTGCGCGAGAACATCGTGCGCCACGTGCAGATGGGCAAGGACCCGTTCCGCGCCTCGCTCGACGGCACGCAGGAGATCGGGCTGGCCGTGCTGGCCACGACGCTGTCCATCGTCGCGGTGTTCCTGCCGATCGGCTTCATGGGCGGCATCATCGGCAAGTTCTTCCACGAGTTCGGCCTGACCATCGTCGCGGCGGTGCTGATCTCGATGTTCGTCAGCTTCACGCTGGACCCGATGTTGTCGTCGATCTGGCACGACCCCAGCATCGAGGCGCACGGCGCGCGCCACGCGCCCAGGACCTTGTACGACAGGACCATCGGCCGCGTCACCGGCGCCTTCGACCGCGGCACCGACATGCTGATCGACGGCTACCAGTCCATCCTGCGCTGGGCACTGGCGCACCGGCTGTCCACGCTGGCGATCGCGCTGGCCATCTTCGTGGGCAGCGTCGTGATGGTGCCGATGCTGGGAACCGAGTTCGTGCCCAAGTCCGACTTCTCGGAGACCACGCTCGATTTCCACACCCCGGTGGGTTCCTCGCTCGAGGTCACCGAGGCCAAGGCGCGCCAGGTCGAGACCATCGTGCGCGCGATGCCCGAGGTGCGCTACACGCTGGTCACCATCAACACCGGCAACGCCCAGGGCAAGATGTATGCGTCGGTCTACGTGCGCCTGGTCGACCGCAAGGACCGCGCGCGCAGCGTGGACGCGATGTCGGCACTGCTGCGCGAGCGGCTCCGGCAGGTCGCCGGCATCACCGTCACCCACGTCGGCCTGCTCGATTCGGTGGGTGGCGAGAAGCAGGTGCGCTTCTCGATCCAGGGCCCGGACCAGGCCGAACTCGAGCGCATCACGGTGCAGGTGCTCGACCGGATCCGCGCCATCCCCGGCCTGGTCGACCTGGACTCCAGCGTCAAGCCGAACAAACCCACGCTGGACGTGCAGGTGCGCCGCGACGTCGCATCCGACCTCGGGCTGAGCATCAGCCAGCTCGGCGGCGCGCTGCGCACCATGGTCGCCGGCCAGACGGTGGGCAACTGGCGCGCCAGTGACGACCAGACCTACGACGTCAACGTCCGCCTGCGCAGCGATGCCCGCAACGCCTTGCAGGACCTCGAGCGGCTGCCGTTCACGGTCGGCACCAATCCGGACGGCAGCATGCGCATCGTGCGCCTGAACCAGCTGGCCGAGATCCGCGAGACCACCAGCCCGAACCAGATCAACCGGCGCGACCTCACGCGCGAGGTCAGCGTGACCGCCAACGTCTACGGCCGCTCCGCCGGCGAGGTATCCGAGGACATCCGCGCCATCATGGACGGTGTTGCCATGCCGCCGGGTTACCGTTACCAGTTCGGCGGCTCGACCAAGAACATGGCCGAGGCCTTCGGCTACGCGATCTCGGCGCTGGTGATGGCCATCATCTTCATCTACATGATCCTGGCCAGCCAGTTCAAGAGTTTCCTGCAGCCGCTGGCCCTGATGACCTCGCTGCCGCTGACGCTGATCGGCGTGGTGCTGGCCTTGATGATGTTCGGCTCGACCCTGTCGATGTTCTCGGTCATCGGTGTCGTGATGCTGATGGGCCTGGTGACCAAGAACGCCATCCTGCTGGTCGACTTCGCGATCCGCGCGCGCCGCGACACGGTCGGTGACGACGGCCGGACCGTGCCCGGGCTGGGACGCAACGACGCCCTGCTGCTGGCGGCCAAGGTGCGGCTGCGGCCGATCCTGATGACCACGCTGGCCATGGTGTTCGGCATGGTGCCGCTGGCGTTCGCGCTGACCGAAGGCTCGGAGATGCGCGCCCCCATGGGACAGGCGGTCATCGGCGGTGTCATCACCTCGTCGCTGCTGACGCTGGTGGTGGTGCCGGTGGCCTATTGTTATATGGACGATCTGGCCCGGTGGGGCCGGCGCTTGCTGGGCGTCAAGGTCGCCGCGGCGCAAGCCCCTAAAATCGACAGCCTGACCTGAACCCCGAGAGAGCGCCATGCATGCAGCAATGAACCTGGAACAAGCCCGTTTCAACATGATCGAGCAACAGATCCGCCCCTGGGAGGTACTCGACGCCCATGTGCTGCATCTGCTGTCGGTGGTACGGCGCGAAGACTTCGTGCCCGGGCCGCACAAGGCGCTGGCCTTTGCCGACATGGAAATCCCGCTGCCGGCCGGCCAGTGCATGCTGGCACCCCGTGTCGAGGCGCGCATGCTGCAGGACCTGGGCGTGCAGAAACACGAGAAGGTGCTGGAGATCGGCGCCGGTTCCGGCTACATGGCGGCACTGCTGGCGCACCGGGCCCAGCGCGTCATCACGCTCGAGATCCACGAGGAACTGGTCGCGCTGGCGCGGGCCAACCTGCAGCTGGCCGGCGTGCACAACGCCGAAGTCCGTCATCACGATGGCGCCCACCACATCCCGGTCGAGGCGCCGTTCGACGTCATCGTGCTCAGCGGCTCCGTCGCCGAGATTCCGCGCTCGCTGCTCGGCCATCTCAAGATCGGCGGACGCCTGGGCGCCATCGTCGGCGAAGAACCCATGATGCGCGCCCATTTCGTGACCCGGGTCGGCGAATCCGAATTTCGTACCATCCAGCCTTGGGACACCGTCGCGCAGCGCCTGGAGCATTTCCCCGAACCCTCGCGCTTTCGCTTCTGACCCAAGACCGGTCGCGCCGCAACTGCCTACCATGATCGAACAAATCCGCCCCAGTGAACTGTCCACCTGGCTGAGCCGGCACCAGGGCGAGGTGTCGCCCGTGGTGCTCGATGTGCGCGAGCCGGCCGAATGGCGCACCGCCAGTGTGCAACCGGGCAACTTCACGCTGCTGAACATGTCCATGGGCACGGTGCCGGCACGCCTGCAGGAACTCGACCCACGAACCCCCATCGCTTGCCTGTGCCACCATGGCGGACGCAGCATGCAAGTCGCGCAATTCCTGGTGAACCGGGGTTTTGCGCAGGTGGCCAACATTGCCGGCGGCATCGACGCTTGGGCAGTGGAACTCGACGGCAGCATCCCGCGTTACTGAGCACGGCACAACGACCAACCTGGAGCCACCATGCACGACCAACCGACCTTTCGTACGCACGTCACCCGGATCCGCACCCTGTCCGTCGCCATGATGCTGGGCGGCTTGCTGGCGTTGCCTGCCGGCGCGCAAAGCCTGGTCGAACTGTTCGAGTCGGCACGGGCCTACGACGCGGCGTTCCAGTCGGCGAAGTCGCAATACGAGGCCACGGTGGCGCGGGCCGAGCAGTCCCGCTCCGGCTTGTTGCCGACGGTGGGGCTGGCCGCGTCGATTTCCCGCACCTCGCTGGATTCCAACCTGGCCGGGCCCACGCCGGCCTACGGGTCGCAAGGCGCCACGGTCAGCGCCTCCCATCCGCTGTACCGTCCGGTCAACAAGCTGACCTACGAGCAGGGCCAGAAGTCCGTCGTGGCCGGGCAGGCCCAGTTGCTGCTGGCCGAGCAGGACCTGATCGTGCGCGTCAGCCAGGCCTATTTCGACGTGCTGGCGGCCCAGGACGCCGTGACCTTCGTCGACGCCCAGAAGACCGCCGTGGCGGAGCAATTGGCCGCGGCCAAGCGCAATTTCGAGGTCGGCACCAGCACCATCACCGACACACGCGAGGCCCAGGCTCGGTACGACCTGGTGATCGCGCAGGAGATCGCGGCCGCCAACGACCTGCTGGTCAAGCGCATGGCGCTCGATCGCCTGGTCGGCAAGGACGGCACGGCACCCAAGCCGCTGGCGCCACCGGTGACCCTGCCTCCGCTGGAGGCCAACACCGTCGAGCAATGGGTCAACCAGGCCATCGACAACCACCCGCAGCTGCGCCAGGCGGCGCTGGCACTCGAAGTGGCCCAGCTCGAGACGCGCAAGGCCCAGGCCGGCGAGAAACCGACGCTCGACCTCAACGGCAGCTTCGCGCTGACGCACAACGACGGAACGTCGACGTCGCCGCTGGACAGCCGCACCAATGTCGCGACGATCGCGCTGTCGTTCAACATGCCGCTGTTTTCGGGCTACGCGATCCAGAACCGCATCAAGGAGGCGCTGGCGCTCGAGGACAAGGCGCGCAGCGACCTCGAGGCGGCGCGGCGCACGGTGTCGCAGGCCACGCGCGCCGCCTACTTCGGCGTCCTGTCCGGCCAGGGCCAGGCCAAGGCGCTCGAAGCGGCCGAGGCGTCGAGCCTGAGTGCGCTGGACGCCAACAAGCTCGGCTACCAGGTTGGCGTGCGCATCAACATCGACGTGCTCAACGCGCAGAGCCAGCTGTACCAGACCAAGCGCGACCTGGCCCGTGCGCGTTACGACGTGCTGGTGGGCGGCTTGCGGCTGCGCCAGGCCAACGGCAGCCTGACGACCCAGGACCTGCTGCCGATCAACGCGATACTGGTCCAATAGACCGCACCGGCCAGCCAGCCCGGCGGGCCACGCATCGGCCGTGCCGCTGCGCGGCGACCGGCGCGATGGCGGATCGGCATTGAACATCGAACAAGGATTCCAGGATCATGCAGACCGTCAACGTGTTGTGCATCAAGTGGGGCAACAAATACGGCCCCGAATACGTGAACCGGCTGCACAACATGGTGCGCCGGCATCTCAAGCGTCCGTTTCGCTTCATCTGCCTGAGTGACGACGGCCAGGGCGTGGACCCGGACATCGACGTACGCCCGATCCCGAACGTGGGTTTCGACGAATTCGACAGCCGCAAGCCGTGGTCGTTCGGCCACGGCTGGCTCAAGCTCACGAGTTTTGCCGACCCGCTGTACGACCTGCAGGGCCCCACGCTGTTCCTGGACCTGGACATCGTCATCGTCGACGACATCGACTGCTTTTTCGACCATCCCGGCACGTTCTGCGTGATCAAGGAATGGGACAAGCAGGACGGCACCGGCAACACCTCGGTCTACCGCTACACCATCGGCGCCCATGTCGACGCGCTGGAGCACCTGAAGAACGGCTACCCGGGTTCGATCGCCGACGTGCGCAACGAGCAGGAATACATCACCCAGTACCTGGGCCGCCAGGGCAAGGTGCAGTACTGGCCCGAAGACTGGTGCGTGAGTTTCAAGCGCCACTGCGTGCCGCGCGGCCTGATGAGCTGGTTCAAGCCGCCGACCATTCCCGCCGGCGCAAAAATCATCGCCTTCCACGGCAAGCCGAACCCGCCCGACGCCATCGCCGGTGTCAGCGGCAAGTGGTATCGCCGGGTGCCACCGACGGCCTGGGTGGCCGAACACTGGCGGTAGGATGAAGGACGCCCCCCGTCTGTCCGGTCGCACTGCGTGTCGACCGGCCGACCCCCCCACTGGGGGGCGGCCCCTACGGCCTGGCGGAGCCAGTTCCGTGGGGGCCCCGACCTGCCTGTTCCGCAGTTGCTTGACCTTTCATGGGGTGTTCGTGGCGCGCAGCGCCGTGGAAAACGGATGAGACAGGCGTACAGCCTGCTGCTGGCCGCCGCCACCCTGCCGCTGCTGGTCTACCTGTGGTGGCGCGGCCGTGCCGATCCGCGTTATCGCCAGCGCTGGGGCGAACGGTTCGGCCATGCCGGCGCGGACGCCGCGCGTGCCGGTGTCGTCGTCGTGCACTGCGGCTCGGTCGGCGAGGTGCTGGCCGCACGGCCGCTCATCGAGGCCCTGCTCGCCGATGCCCGCTGGGGCCGCCCCCTGGTGACCTGCACCACACCCACCGGCAGCAGCCAGATCCGCAGCAGCTTCGGCACGCGGGTCGACCACGTGTATTTCCCGATCGACCTGACACGGGCCGTGCGCCGCTTCCTGCAGGCGTGGCAGCCGCGCCTGGTGATCCTGCTCGAACGCGAGTTGTGGCCGAACTTCCTGCACACGGCCCAGGGCATGGGCGTGCCCGTCGTCGTGGCCAACGCACGGCTGTCCGAAGGCTCGGCCGCCGGCTACCGGCGCTGGAACTCCATCATGCAACCGGCGATCGCGACGCTGCGCCTGGTGTGCTGCGACGATCCGACCACGGCCGGACGCTTCACCACCATCGGGGCCTCGCCGCAGCGCGTGGCGATCACCGGCAATCTCAAGTCGGACCTGCGGCTCGATCCGGCGTTGCCCGACCGGGTCGCCACCACCCGCACGGCACTGGGTGGCCGGCCGGTGCTGACCGCCGGCAGTACCCATGCGGGCGAGGACGAGGTCCTGATCGATGCGCTGCGCCAGCAACTGGCGCAGGCGCCGAACACCTTGCTGATCCTGGTGCCCCGGCATCCGGAACGTTTCGACGTCGTGGCCGGACTGCTGGAGCAGGCCGGCCTGCGCTACGTGCGCCGCAGCTCCGGCCGCCTGCCCGACGCGGACACTCCCGTGCTGCTCGGCGACACCATGGGCGAGCTGATGCTCTGGTACGGCGTGGCCGACGCCTGTTTCGTCGGCGGCAGCCTGATCCCGCGCGGCGGCCACAACCCGCTCGAGGTGATGGCGATGGACAAGCCGCTGATCACCGGCCGGCATACGCACAACTTCGCGCAGATACTGGCCACGCTGCGCGCGGCGCAGGCCGTGTGCGAGGTCGACGACGCGGCCGGCGTGTTTCGCTGTTTCGAGGCGTTTCGCCACGACCCCGGCGCGCGCACGGTACAGGTGACCTGCGCGCGCCAGGTGTTCGATGCCATGACCGGCGCCACCGCGCGCACGCTCGCGCTGCTCGAGCCGTTTGCGCGGCGGCGCGGCGCCGCGGCGGCCCCGCTGCAATCGCGCCAGGGCGCCACGACGGTATGGGTCGACCCGGAGCGCTTCGATGCGGCCCGCGGCGAGTTGTTCGACGCCGCCTGGTGGCGGCACCAGGGCGCCTGCCAGGACCGCAGCGCGGGACGCGGCCGCGTGCTCGAGGTCCGCGACGCGGCGGGCCAGGCCTACCTGCTGCGCCACTACTACCGCGGCGGACTGATGGCGCGCCTGATCCGCGACCGTTTCCTCGCCCGGCCCCTGGCGCGCAGCCGGGCCATGGCCGAATTCCTACTGCTCGGACAATTGCGCGCCCGCGAGTTGCCGGTGCCGCAGGCCTGCGCCGCCCGCCACGTGCGCCGCGGCCTGTTCTACAGCGCCGACATCCTGGTCGCGTTGATCCCGGATGCGACCGACGTCGCCCGGCTGCTGCACCACGAACACGCGCTGAGCGCACAGCAGTGGCAGCGCCTGGGTCGCGCCGTGCGCCTGCTGCACGAGGAGCAGGTGTTCCACTCCGACCTCAACTGCCACAACCTGATGCTCGATGCCGCCGGCAAGGCCTGGATCGTCGACTTCGACAAGTGCCGCTTCCGTGCCGGCGACGACTGGAAGGCCGACAACCTGGCACGCCTGCTGCGTTCGCTGCGCAAGGAGCTGCGGCTCGACCCCGGCCTGCACTGGACCGAGGCCGACTGGCCCCTGTTTGTGGCCGGCTACGAGTCCACGCCGCACCACGGCGACTGAGCCGCCATGCCGTCGCGGGCGGCCGTTACCATCCGCATTGACGTATGCTGGAACCGGACCGAGGTCCGAACGGGGCCCACCCGCCCCAAGGAGAAGCCATGACCCAACCCGCCCACC
>JBFIDI010000198.1:0-9733 GCA_041581405.1 Burkholderiaceae bacterium | reverse complement strand
GCCAGCTGGCTGTCGAAGGTACCGATCATGCCGCTGGTGAACGGCACCTGCATCACCAGGCCCGGACGACCGGAGAAGTCGATCACGACCCGGCTCAGTGCCTCGTCCAGCGGCACGTAGGCATGGCCGAAGCGTCGGATGCCCTTGCGGTCGCCCAGGGCCTTGTGCACGGCCTGGCCCAGCGTGATGCCGACGTCCTCGACGGTATGGTGGCCATCGATGTGCAGGTCGCCATCGGCCTGGATGTCCAGGTCCACCAGCGCATGGCGGGCGATCTGGTCGAGCATGTGATCGAAGAAACCGATACCGGTCTGCAGCTGCGAGCGGCCGCTGCCGTCGAGCGCCAGCCGCACCGTGATGCGGGTTTCGGCGGTGTTGCGGGTGACTTCGGCGGCACGGGGTGCCCCCGTGGTCGTGTTGGGGTCGGTCGTCATAGGCATTCCTTCAGGGCGGCCAGCATGGCCCGATTCTCCTCGGCCAGGCCGACGGTCAGGCGCAGGCAATTGGACAACATCGGGTGCAGGCCGGACACGTTCTTGATCAGCACGCCGCGCTCACGCATGCCGGCAAACACCCTGGCCGCGGCTTCGCTGCCCCCCCGGGCGTCAGCCGGCAGGCGCAGCAGGATCATGTTGGCGTCGCTGCGATACACCCGCACGCCGGGCAATGCGGCCAGTTGCTCGAGCAGCCAGCCGCGTTGTGCCACGATATCGCGTGCCTGCGCGGCAAAGGTGTCGCTGTGCTCGAGCGCGAACAGGCCGCATTCGGCATTGAGCACGGAGATGTTGTACGGCGGGCGCACCTTGTCCACCTCGGCAATCAGCGCCTGCGGCCCGATCAGGTATCCGATGCGCACACCGGCGAGGCCGAACTTGCTCATCGTGCGCATCAGCAGCACATGCGAATGCGCGTGCAGGCGATCGATGTAGCTGCGTCCGGCAAAGGGCTGGTAGGCCTCGTCGATCACGACGAAGCCGGGCGCGGCTTCCACGATCGCCTCGATGGCCGCGTCGTCCCACAGGTTCGCGGTCGGGTTGTTCGGATACGCCAGGTAGACGATGGACGGCTGGTGTTCGGCGATGGCCCGCAGCATGGCCGCCGGATCGAGCTCGAAGTCGTCGGTCAGGGGCACGCCGACGAAGCGCAGGCCCTGCAGGCGCGCACTCATCGCGTACATGACGAAACCCGGCTCGGGAGCCAGGATCGAGGCGCCGGGCACGTCGCAGGCCATGGCCAGCAGGGAGATGAGTTCGTCGGAGCCGTTGCCCAGCATCAGGTCGAAACCGTCGGGTACCTGGGCATGGGTCTTGAGTGCCAGGCGCAGGTCGTGCACGCGCGCACCCGGATACCGGTTCAGGGCCAGCGCGCCCAGGCGCCGCCCGAGTTCGTGCTGCAAGTCCCCGGACAGACGATGCGGGTTCTCCATCGCGTCGAGCTTGAGCAGCCCGGTCGAATCCTGGACCGCGTAGGCATGCATGGAGGCCACGTCCTGGCGGACATGGCGGGCGATTCGCTCGCTCAAACGGATATCGGGCTGGGTCATGTTGAAGCTGGTTTTCGCCGCACCGGCGTGCGGACGCGGGACATTCGATTCACCGGCAGATCAGCACGCATAGGCGTTGACCAGGGCATTGACCAGCACCAGCTGCACCGGCATGTCGGCCTCGTACAGGCCGGCGTTGCGCCGGAGTTCCCCGTCGAACAGGGGCTTGGCCATCCGGGGTTCGAGCCGCCGGCCATTGAGGCAGATCCATGGCCTGGCACCGGCGCGTACGGCAAACGCATGGGCTTCGAGCGCGCCCTCCATGGCGCCGACCAGGTAATACTGCACGTAGGCTTCGCCCTGGTCCTTGTCGGTCGCCTCGAGCGTGCGCAATTCGCGGATGCTGATCGCACCCGCCTGGCCCGCAAGCACCAGCAGCACACCGGCCGCCAGCACCCGGCGCAGCGACGACACACCGCGCCGGCCAGAGGTTCCGCTCGTCGCCGTCATGCCTGCTTCAACCGCATTTCGGCCGCCATCGCGTGGGCCTGCAGGCCTTCGCCACGGGCCAGCACGGAGGCGACCTTGCCCAGCGACTGCGCGCCGGCGGCGCTGACCTCGATCAGGCTGCTGCGTTTCTGGAAATCGTAGACGCCCAGCGGACTGGAGAACCGCGCCGTTGCACCGGTGGGCAACACGTGGTTGGGCCCGGCGCAGTAGTCACCCAGGCTCTCGCTGGTATAGGCACCCAGGAAGATCGCACCGGCATGGCGCAGCAGCGGCTCCCAGCGATGCGGGTCGTCGCTGCTGACTTCGAGGTGTTCGGGCGCCACCTGGTTGCTGATCGCACAGGCCTCCTCCATCGAGCGGGTCTGCACCAGCACGCCGCGCCCGTTCAGACTGGCCGCGATGGTGTCGCGCCGCGCCATCTGCGGCAACAGCCGGTCGATCTCGGCCTGCACGCGATCGATGTAGGCCGCGTCCGGGCACAGCAGGATGCTTTGCGCCATCTCGTCGTGTTCGGCCTGGCTGAACAAGTCCATCGCCACCCAGTCCGGTGGCGCGGACCCGTCGGCCAGCACCAGGATCTCACTCGGCCCGGCAATCATGTCGATGCCGACCACGCCGAACACCCGGCGCTTGGCGGCCGCCACGTAGGCGTTGCCGGGGCCGGTGATCTTGTCCACCCGGGGTACGGTGGCCGTGCCATAGGCCAGTGCCGCCACGGCCTGCGCGCCCCCGATGGTGAACACCTGCGACACACCGGCCACATGCGCGGCCGCCAGTACCAGGGGATTGCGTTCGCCCAGGCCGGTGGTGTTGTCCTTGCCCGCCGGTGTCGGCACGACCATGACGATCTGCGGCACGCCGGCCACATGCGCCGGAATCGCATTCATCAGCACCGAGGACGGATAGGCGGCCTTGCCGCCCGGCACGTAGATGCCGACCCGATCGAGCGGCGTCACCTTCTGCCCCAGCAGGGTTCCGTCGCCGTCGCGGTAGCTCCAGCTCTCGCCGCTGGCCTGCTTCTGCGCCTGGTGGTAGCTGCGGATCCGGTCGGCGGCGAACAGCAGGGCCTCGCGTTGTGCCGCCGGGATCTGCGCGAAGGCGGCCTCGAGCTCGTGCGCGCCGAGTTCGAGCTCGGCCATGTTCGCCACGCGCACGCCGTCGAAGCGCCCGGTGTATTCGAGCACCGCCGCGTCACCGCGCTGCTGCACGTCGGCCAGGATGGACGCCACGCGTTCCTCGATGGCGGCATCGGTGCTGCTGGACCAGAACAGGCGCGCACGGAACGCCGCCTCGAACCCGGCGTCGACCGTGGACAGGCGCAGCGGCCGGGCGGAGACGGTCATCGGACGAGCTCCACGCCGCGCGCGGCGGCATTCGCCCCGGGAGCGGCGCTCCGGCTCATGCCTTGACCTCCATGCGGCGCTGGACCGCGCCGTTGAACGCATCGATGACGCGCCGGATCGGCGCCTGCTTGAGCTTGAGCGCAGCCTGGTTGACGACCAGGCGCGAGCTGATGTCCATGATGTGCTCGACCTCGACCAGGTGGTTCGCGCGCAGGGTGCCGCCGGTGGACACCAGGTCGACGATGGCGTCGGCCAGCCCGGTCAGCGGGGCCAGTTCCATGCTGCCGTACAGCTTGACCAGGTCGGCGTGCACGCCCTTGGCGGCGAAGAACTCGCGTGCGATCGCCATGTATTTGGTGGCCACGGTCAGCCGCGAGCCCTGGCGCACGCTCGACGCATAGTCGAAACCCTCGCGCACGGCCACGCTGATGCGGCAACGGGCGATCTGCAGGTCCAGCGGCTGGTACAACCCGTCGCTGCCGTGTTCGAGCAAGGTGTCCAGCCCGGTGATGCCCATGTCGGCGCCGCCGTATTGCACATAGGTCGGCACGTCGGTGGCACGCACGACCAGCACGCGTACATCCGGCCGGTTCGTGTCCAGGATCAGCTTGCGGGATTTCTCGGGATCGTCCAGCACGACGATGTCGGCCGCCTGCAGCAGCGGCAGCGCCTCCTCGAAGATGCGTCCCTTGGACAACGCCAATGTGATCATGTGCGCTCCCGCTACGCCGACAGGCGTTCGATGTCGGCCCCCAGGGCCCGCAACTTGGACTCCATCTTGTCGTAGCCGCGATCGAGGTGGTAGATGCGGTCGACCACGGTCTCGCCTTCGGCCACCAGGCCGGCAATGACCAGGCTGGCCGAAGCGCGCAGGTCGGTCGCCATGATGTTGGCACCGGACAGGGCCGGCACGCCCTGGACGACCGAGCGCCGGCCGTCGATCTGGATCCTGGCGCCCAGGCGCACCAGTTCGTTGACGTGCATGAACCGGTTCTCGAAGATGGTCTCGGTCACGGTCGCCGTGCCCTCGGCGATGCAGTTCAGCGCCATGAACTGGGCCTGCATGTCGGTGGGAAAACCCGGGTATTCGGTGGTGCGGAAACTCTGCGCCTGCAGCCGTCCGCTCGAACGCACCCGGATGCCGCCGTCGACGGCCTCGACCTGGGCTCCGGCGGCGAGCAGTTTCTCGATCACGGCCTCCAGGTGGTCGGCCCGCGCATGCGCGAGCACGACGTCGCCACCGGTGGCGGCCACCGCACACAGGAAGGTACCGGCCTCGATCCGGTCCGCGACCACGCGATGCCGGCACCCATGTAATGCCGGCACGCCTTGCACCACGATGTGGCTGGTGCCGTGGCCCTGGATGTTGGCACCCATGGAGATCAGCATCTCGGCCAGGTCGCCGATCTCGGGCTCCTGGGCCGCGTTCTCGAGCACCGTCTCGCCATCGGCCAGCGCGGCGGCCATCAGGAAGTTCTCGGTACCGGTGACGGTCACCATGTCGGTCGCGATGCGCGCGCCCTTGAGCCGGGTGAGGCCCTTGCGCAGCCGCGCGATCATGTAGCCGTGTTCGACGACGATGTCGGCGCCCATCGCGGTCAGGCCCATGATGTGCTGGTCCACCGGCCGCGAACCGATGGCACAACCGCCGGGCAGCGACACCGTGGCCTCGCCGAAGCGCGCCAGCAAGGGCCCCAGCGCCAGCACCGACGCACGCATGGTCTTGACCAGTTCGTACGGGGCCTCGGGCGAGGTGAGCGTGCTGGCGTCGATACGCACCGCGTCGTCGTCGCCGCGCTCGATGGTCACGCCCATGTTGCGGATCAGGCGCGTCATCGTGTTGACGTCCTGCAGGTGCGGCACGTTGTCGAGCGTGACGGTCTCGGACGTCAGCAGGCTGGCACACAACTCCGGCAACGCGGCGTTCTTGGCCCCGGAGATCGGCACCACACCACCCAGGGTGCGGCCGCCACGGATGAGCAGCTTATCCATGGGATGCCCATTCGGCGCTGGTCAGGGTCTTCATCGACAAGGCATGCACCTC
Organism: Burkholderiaceae bacterium; assembly: GCA_041581405.1. Classification (GTDB taxonomy): domain Bacteria; phylum Pseudomonadota; class Gammaproteobacteria; order Burkholderiales; family Burkholderiaceae_C; genus CAISIP01. The sequence goes on along the minus strand of JBFIDI010000198.1, from coordinate 4,353 downwards.
GTCGGTCTGGATCTTGGCGCCCAGCGTCGCATACACCATCTGGTGGCGCGCGATGGGGCGCTTGCCCTCGAACGCATCGGAGACGATGGTGGCGTACCAGTGGCGGCCATCGCCTTCGAGTTCGCAATGGGTGCAGGGCAAACCCGCGGTGATGATGGATTTGAGTTCGTCGGCAGTCATGTCGGGATCGCGGTCAGCTACGGATCTTGTAACCCGTGCGCAAAAGATGCAAGGCCACGGCGCTCGCCACGGCCAGCGCCAGGGCGACGATGCCCAGGCTCAGCCAGGGCGAGACGTCGCTCTGGCCGAAGAATCCGTAGCGGAAACCGTCGATCATGTAGAAAAACGGGTTGAGGTGGCTGACGCCCTGCCAGAACGGCGGCAGGGACTTGATGGAGTAGAAGACGCCGCTGAGGAAGGTCATCGGCATGATGATGAAGTTCTGGAACGCCGCCAGCTGGTCGAATTTCTCGGCCCACAGCCCGGCGATCACGCCCAGCGTGCCCATCAGGGCCGCACCCAGGAACGCAAACACGAACACCCAGGCCACGGCATCGAACGGCGGCGTGGTGAACCAGAACGTGGCCAGCAAGACACCCACGCCGACCGCGATGCCGCGCACCACCGACGAGGCGACGTAGGCGCTGAACCAGTGCCGGTGCGACAGCGGCGACAACAGCAGGAACACCAGGTTGCCCATGACCTTGCTCTGGATCAGCGAGGACGAGCTGTTGGCGAACGCGTTCTGCAACACGCTCATCATCACCAGCCCCGGCACCAGGAACGCGGTGTACGAGACCGTGTCGTAGACCTTGACCCGGTCTTCGAGCACGTGGCCGAACACCAGCAGGTACAGGATGGACGTGAGCACCGGAGCGCCGACGGTCTGGAAGCCGACCCGCCAGAAACGCAGGATCTCCTTGAAGAACAGCGTGCGCCAGCCCATCATGGCGGCGCCGGCATGCGCATGTTGCGCCGGCAGCGCGATCGGGGGCGACAGTTCACTGGACATGCGCGTTCGCCACATCATGGTTGCGGGACATCACCTCGACGAAGACGTCTTCCAGGTCGGCCTTGCGGATCTCCACGTCATGGGCCTGCAGACCGGCCTCGCGCACAGCCGCCAGGTAACGTTCGATCTCCAGCGCGTCGTGGGCGGGGAACTGCACGATACGGCCCGTGATCCGGGCGCGACCGGCCAGTTCCTCGGGCAATTCGGCGTCGACCTTGAAGCGCAACACGTTGCTGGACGCGGCCTTGAGCAATTCGCTGGTGCGCTCGAGCGCGACCACGCGGCCGGTCTTGAGCATCGCCACCCTGCCACACAAGGCTTCGGCTTCCTCCAGGTAATGTGTCGTCAGCAGCACCGTGTGCCCCTGGCGATTGAGGCGGGCGATGAACTTCCACAAGGTCTGGCGCAGTTCGACGTCGACGCCGGCCGTCGGTTCGTCGAGCACGATCACCGGCGGCTTGTGGACCAGGGCCTGGGCCACCAGCAGGCGGCGCTTCATGCCCCCGGACAGCTGGCGGGTATTGGCGTTTGCCTTGTCGGCCAGGCCCAGGCTGTCCAGCAGTTCGTCGATCCAGGCGTCGTTGTCGCGAATGCCGAAATAACCCGACTGGAAACGCAGCGCCTCGCGCACGTTGAAGAACGGATCGAACACCAGTTCCTGCGGCACCACGCCCAGCGAGCGTCGCGCCTGCGCGAAGTCACGCACCACGTCGCTGCCCAGTACCGACACGCTCCCGCCGCTGGCGCGGCTCAGTCCGGCCAGGATGCTGATCATGGTGGTCTTTCCCGCGCCATTGGGCCCGAGCAGGCCGAAAAACTCGCCCTGCTCGATATCAAGGCTGACGCGATCGAGTGCCAGAAATGTCTTGTCGGGGGAGCGCGGGGACGGGTAGGACTTGGATACGGACTGGAAGGAGATTGCGGCCATGGGAGCCGGCCATTTTAGCCGCAGGCATCATGCCGGGGACAGCAGCTCCGCAATCCCGTAGACGGTCGCCAGGTCATGCAACTGCGCCGGCAGACCCTGGATCGACAGGTTCTTGCCTTGTGCCTGACTTTCGCGGCGCAGCTCGAGCAGCACCGCCAGCGCCGACGAGTCGAAGCGCTGCAAGGCGGCCGCATCGACGACGACCTGCTTGTCGCTCAGCGCACGCAAGCCCTGCACCAGCATCTGCAGGCAGGCACTGGCCTGGCCGCGGGTCAAGTCGGCAGGAAGCACCAGCATCTCAGTACCGTCCCGCCGCGTCGAGGCAGCCGGCGCCGCGCGCCAGCCACTGGCCTTGGAGAGTCAGCAGGCCAGCCCAGGCCGCCACGGAACTGGCTGTGCCAGGCCGTAGGCGGCGCCCCCCAGTGGGGCTGAGGCCCGCGGCTCCAAGCCTGCCTGCGCAGGCTTGGACGGGCCGAAGGGGCGCCTGCCTCTGGCAGCGCCACGACTCGGACGGTCGACACGCAGTGCGACCGTACAGACGGGGGGCGTTCGTCATCCTAGTCCTTGGCCAGGTTGGCCTTGTTGCGCTCGCTGAGCACCTTGATCAGGCCGTCGATGCCGTTGTTGTTGATCTCGCGCGCGAACTGGCTGCGATAGGTCTCGACCAGCCACACCCCGAGCACGTTGAGGTTGTAGATCTTCCAGCCGCTGCCTTCGCCCGGCGTCTTCTCGAGCCGGTAGTCGAGCTGGATCGGATCGCCTCGGCCACGCACCTCGGTGCGCACCAGCACCTCCTTGTCTTCCGGCGCAGCCCGCAGCGGCTTGATCAGGATGGTCTGGTCGCTGACCTGCGCCAGCGCGCCGGCATAGATGCGCACCAGCAGGATCTTGAACTCCTCCTGCAGTCGCGCCTGCTGCTCCGGCGTCGCCTGCCGCCAGGTCGGGCCGATGGCGGACGCCGTCATGCGCCTGAAGTTGACGTTGGGCATGATCTTGCTGTCGACGAGCGCAATCACCTGCGACAGGTCGCCGGCCTTGATCGACTTGTCGCTGCGGATGTTGTCCAGCACCGAGTTCGACAGGCGCTGGATCATCGCGTCCGGGGGTTCGTCCGCCGTCATGCCCGCCACCGGGGCGAACAGGGCTGCTCCTGCAATCAGGCAGGCAGTGAATCGTTGAAACAGTCGGCGTTGCATGGCGGGTCTTTCAATGGCTTGGAGTGCCGACCGGGGTCGGCAGGACGAAACGCTGCATCACCCCTACGGTCGAGGCTGCAAGCGAAACAAGGGCAAGTCGGGCGAATACTAACCCGGTCACTGCCGCTGGTCTGTAACCGGATCCAACTCCGGCGGGTCGCCGTCGTACACGGCATTGCGCCGGCGCTGCAGGAAGGCGTCGCGCGTGAAGCTGTACTTGTCGAACGCAACCTCGTCGAGCGAGGAACTCAGCCCCAGCAACCGGGCCCGGGTATCGATCACGTTGAGGACCCGCAGGCTGTTGTACGTGGAGACGTCGTCGATGTGCGAGATGTAGTCGCCGTTCGAATCCACCGGCAACGCAATGGCATCGCGGAATGTCGACGGGCCGAAGAACGGCAACACCAGGTACGGGCCGGACTCGATACCCCAGGCGCCCAGCGTCTGGCCGAAGTCCTCGGAATGCCGCTCGATATGCATCTCGCTGGCGACATCGAAGATGCCGAAGATGCCGAACGTGGAGTTCACGCCGAAACGGAAGAAATTGTCCAGCGAATGGCGCAACTTGCCCTGCAGCGCGCTGTTCACGAACGACCAGGCATCGTCCAGGTTGCCCAGGAAGTTGCCGACGCCGGTACGCACCAGGCGGGGCGTGACGTCGCGATACACCGTGGCTGCGGGCTTGAAGATCGCCTGGTCCAGGCCCTCGTTGAAGACGAACACCCCCCGGTTGAACGACTCCAGCGGATCGCGCGCATCGGGGTTGGGTACCGACGCACAGCCGTGGCAGGCGGCCAGTACCAGCCCGATCAGGCCGATCCGGCGCGCCCCGCGTACAAAGAACGGTTGCGACGACTGCTTCATTTCTTGTCCTTCCCCGACTGCGACCCACCCCCGCCGGACGCGCTGTTGTACAGGAACTGGCCAATCAGGTTTTCCAGCACCACGGCCGATTGCGTGCTGGAAATCGTATCACCGGCCTCCAGGTTCTTCTCGTCGGCGCCAGGCTCCAGGCCCAGGTACTGCTCGCCGAGCAGGCCGCTGGTCAGGATCTTGAGCGAACTGTCCTTGGGAAACGCGAACCGGCTGTCCATGGACATGGTCACGCGGGCCTGGAAGGTCTTGTCATCGAACGTGATCGCCTCCACGCGACCGACCAGCACGCCCGCGCTGCGAACGGCCGCCTTGGGCTTGAGCCCGCCGACATCCGAGAACTT
>JBFIDI010000197.1:0-9753 GCA_041581405.1 Burkholderiaceae bacterium | reverse complement strand
GCGTTCGGGCGCGTCGCTGCCGCGGGACGCGGGGGGCGGTGCGTCCTGCGGGGTCGATGGCGGGTCGTTCGCTCGGTCGGAGTGGGACACGTCGGGGCCTTTCTCGGTGTGCGGTCGGGGCAAAAAAAAAGGCGTCCTCATTGCCGGCAGCACGACCGTGGGGTCGCGCTACCGGCAATGGGGACGCCTTTGTCCGTATTCGGGGTGCGGACCGCCATTGGTACGCACCGTTTTGGCGACCGCCGTTGGCCGCCGCGTGCCTTTACGCAATAGCCATGCCAGATCGGCGGCGGACGGGGCCGGATCTGGTCGTGCGAGGGAAAGACGCGAGAGCCGCGGCAATTGCCGGAACGTGCCCGCCGTCGGCCGACCGCTGCGATGGCACCAGAATTGTGCGTCGCACCATTTCAGTCCAGCAGCTCGAATGCGTCGAGCAGGCGTTGCGCCACCTCGGCCAGCCGCAGGTTCTTGTCCATGGCGCTCTTGCGCAGTTTGTCGTAGGCCTGTTGTTCGCTCAGGCCATGGCGTTGCATCAGCAAGCCCTTGGCCCGGTCGATGACCTTGCGTTCCTGCAGCTCGGCGGTGCGCGCATCGAGCGCGTTGCGGGTGTCGGTCAACTGCTGGCGCAGCGCCTGCTCCTGCTCGAACCGCGCCATCGCGATGTCGAGGATGGGGCGGATGCGTTCGCTCGACAGGCCGGCAACGATGTAGGCCGACACGCCGGCCGACACCGCATGGCGCGCATTCGCACTGTCGCCGTCGTTGGTGAACAGCACGATGGGGCGGCGTTCGTCGCGGGTTGCCATCACGACGTATTCGAGCGCGTCGCGGACCTCGCTCTCGGCGTCGACGACGATCATGTCGGGCTGCAACTGGGCCAGCCGTTCGCGCAGATAGGCGTCGGCCGGCAAGGATGCGACCACGTTGAAGCCGTTCTCGAGCAGGGCGATGCGCAGGATGCGGGATCGATCGCCCTGGCCCTGCGTGTCGGCAGCGACACCCGCGCCCTCGGGCGAGGGTGGTTCGGGTGTGACGACGACGATGCGCAGCGCGGCATGCATGATGGTCGTGGCTGCGCAAGAAACGCGCCAGTGGCGGCGCGGCGCACCGGTCGCCGGCGCGCCGCGCCCCGGTCGGCTTGCACCTAAACTTCAGGCCAGATGCAGAAAGAACTTTCCGATTTGCGGGTACTGGGAATCGAATCCTCCTGTGATGAAACCGGCGTGGCGCTGGTGCGGTCGCGGCCGGGCGAGGTTCCGATCCTGCTCGCGCATGCCTTGCACAGCCAGATCGACATGCACCAGGCCTATGGCGGGGTGGTGCCGGAGCTGGCCAGCCGCGACCATATCCGCCGGGTATTGCCGCTGGCGCGCCAGGTGATGCAGGCGGCCGATTGCAGCCTGCGGCAGGTCGACGTGGTGGCCTACACCCGCGGCCCCGGCCTGGCCGGGGCCTTGCTGGTCGGCGCCGCGGTCGGCTGTGCGCTCGGCGCCGCGCTGGGCAAGCCGGTCCTGGGCGTGCACCATCTCGAAGGCCATCTGCTGTCGCCGTTCCTGAGCGCGGATCCGCCAGAGTTTCCATTCGTGGCCCTGCTGGTGTCCGGCGGCCATACCCAGTTGATGCGGGTCGACGGCGTCGGCCAGTACCGGTTGCTCGGCGAGACCATCGATGACGCCGCCGGCGAGGCCTTCGACAAGTCGGCCAAGCTGATGGGACTGCCGTATCCGGGCGGGCCGGCCTTGTCGCGGCTGGCGCAGCAGGGTGATCCGGCGGCGTTCCGCCTGCCGCGGCCGCTGCTGCACAGCGGCAACCTGGATTTTTCGTTTGCCGGCCTCAAGACCGCGGTCATGGTGCAGGCACGCAAGCTGGTGGCGGCCCATGGCCTGCCCGAGGGCCTGGCGCTGGACCAGGCCATGCCGCAGCTGCCCGGTTCCATGCGCGCCGACCTCGCGGCGTCGACCGAGGCGGCCATCGTCGAGGTGCTGGTGAAGAAGTCGGTGGCCGCGATGGCCGACTCCGGCCTGGCGCGCCTGGTCGTGGCCGGTGGCGTCGGTGCGAACCGCCTGCTGCGCCAGCAGCTGGATGCAGCGATGCGCAAGCGCGGCGTGCGCGTGCATTACCCGGAGCTGGACCTGTGCACCGACAACGGCGCCATGATCGCGCTGGCCGGCGCGATGCGGCTGCAATCGGGCCGGCAGCAGGCCAGCACCGACTATGCGTTCGACGTGCGGCCGCGCTGGCCGCTGGACCAGATCGCGACCTGAGGCGCGGCAACCCGGCCGCGGGGCCGGCTCAGTGCCGGTCCGCGAAGGCGGCTGCGAAACGCCGGGGCAGGTCCGCCAGCCGGTCCAGCGGTTCGTTCGCGTACACCAGGCGCAGGTAGTGCTCGGTGTCGGGCAAGCCCCAGTTTTCCATCGACGTGGCGGCCACCCCCTGCGCGAGCAGGCGGCGCGACGCCTCGGCGCCGCTGACCGCCTGGCGCCGCAGGTCGACCAGCAGCGACCAGCCGCCGTGCGCCGGGATCACGTCGAATCGGGCCCGCAGCCCCGCGACGATCGCGTCGTGGCGGGCCGACCACTGCGCCGTGCAGGACGCGATGCCATCGTCGGGTGCGCCGATGGCGTCGGCCACCGCCTGCTGGGCGATGCCGACCGGGCAGACGACGTTGCCGATCGCCACCCGGCTGATCGCCTCGGCGGCGGCCATCGGACACACGATCCAGCCGACCCGCCAGCCGATCATCCGGTATTCCTTGGACGCGGCTCCGACCGTCACCGTGCGTTCGGCCATGCCGGGGAAGTGCAGGGGCTGCAGGCGCGGCGCGTCGCCGAACACGATGCGCTCCATCGCGCTGTCGTGGATCATCCAGCTGTTGGAGGCCACGCAGCTGTCGCAGACCAGCTGCCATTCGTCACGGTCGAGCACGGCGCCGGTCGGCATGGACGGGCTCATCATCAGGAAGGCGCGGGTGCGCTCGCTGACGGCGGAGGCCACCGAGTCGCGGTCCAGCCGCCAGCCACCCGCGGTCGGCACCAGGCGGATGAAACGCGGCACGGCGCCGGCGAGCCGGACCCGGTTGATCAGGCCGACATAGGTCGGACTGGTGAGCACCACCTCGTCGCCGGGTTCGAGCAAGGCGAGCAAGGTGTTGAGAACCCCGCTCAGGCCGCCGGCCGAGATGAAACACTGCCGTCGCCAGTCGTAGTGGCCGGCATCCAGATGGCCGTTGCGTTCGACCAGCGCGGTGGCCGCGGCGCGCAGGCGGTCGTGGCCGAGGAAGGGCAGGTAGCTGTTGGCGTCGTCGTCGCGCACCGCCTGCTCGGTGGTGCGCAACGCGGGCTCGGGCGGCAGCAGGTCGGTATCGAGATTCTCCAGCCGCAACACGTCGCGGTCGCGCAAGGTATCGGCCTGGTCTCCCATGCGTTCGACGCCGATCGGCGTCATGGCGGCCGTGCGATTGCCGACGGGAGGTGTGTTCGAAAATGCCATGGGAAACCCTTGTCTGCGTGACCGGCCCACCGATGGACGGGCAACGACGGTACGCCAAGTTAATATATTAAATTGGGAGTCCGATGTCAAAGTCCGCCCAGCCCATCGCGCGCACCATCAGTACCGAACTGGAGCGCCGCATCGTCGAAGGTGTGTATGCGCAAGCCGGCCCGTTGCGCCAGGCCGACCTCGCCGCGGAGTTCGGCGTGAGCCATATCCCGGTGCGCGAGGCACTGGCCACGCTGGCCGAAAAAGGCCTGGTGCGGATCGAGCCGAACCGGGGGGCCGTGGTGGTGCCGCTCAGTGCCGGCCAGTGCCGGGAGCTGGCCGAAATGCGCTGCGCGCTGGAGGACATCGCGATCCGCCATGCGGTTCCGGCGCTGGCCGAGGAACACCTGGCGGCGGCGCGCCAGGCCTTGCGTGCGGGAGCCGCCGCCACCGGGCTCTCCGAGCGTGCGCACTGGAACTGGGTCTTTCACCGCAGCCTGTACGCGGCGGCGCAGCGCCCGTTCCTGATGGAGCAACTCGAGAGCCTGTGGCGCCACGCCGACCGTTATCTGCAATATGCGTGGGCACGTGCCCGTTACGAGGCACGTTCGGACCAGGAACACACGGAGATCCTGGAGGCCTGCGTCGCCGCGGACGCCGCACGGGCGTCGCGACTGACCCGCCGCCATATCCGCTCCGCATCCCGGGTCGTGGAGCGGCTGCTGGAGCGGCAGCCGTGAGCCGTCCCGCGGTGGCGCGGGACTGTCGGTCGGTGCTTCAGTGGACCGCGATGCGGGTGCTGCGGTCGACCGGCGCCGGCTTGACGAGCTTGACGGTCAATACTCCGTTCTCGAGCTTGGCGCTGCTGGTCTCGGCGGCGATCTCCTGGGCCAGCCGGTAGGCCATGCGGTAGTGGCGCGGCGCGCCTTCGGTCGTCGCGATCCGCACGACGTTGCCTTCGACCCCGATCTCGAGTTGCTCGCGCGTGACGCCCGGCACGTCGAAACGCAGTGTCGTCGACGTCTCGTCCTGCTCGACGGTGGCGTCGTGCCGGGCCTGGCCGTCACGCGTGGCTTCGCGCTGCATGCGTTGCAGCAGGCGGCTGGCGGGGAAGGTGGTGCCGCGGCGGGTATAGACGGGGCTGGTGGCAGCGAAGAACATGGAAACACTCCTAGTAAACTGCGCGGCTCGCAACGCTGCGGGCCACATGCATCCAATCTGCGCGTGCATGGCGGTTTTTCAAGTGAGATGGTCTTATGTTTATTGTTCGCAGCTGGCTCTTGAAATTGACGTGGCTGGCCGCATGCCTGCCGGCCCTGGTGCTGGCCCAGCCGGCGCCGGCGCCGATCAAGCTGGCGATGATCGAAGGCCTCAGCGGGCCGTTCGCGAACACGGGTGAAGCCGTGTACCGCAACCTGGTCTGGGCCGTGGAGCGCGTCAACCAGCGCGGCGGCGTGCGCCTGCCGCCGTCCGCGGGTGGCGCGCGGCCCCTGGTGCTGCAGCGGTACGACAGCAAGGGCCAGAACGAGGAGGTGTTGTCGGCACTGCGATCGGCCATCGACAACGGTGTGCAGATCGTGCTGCAGGGCAACTCGTCGGCCAATGCGGCGGTCCTGATCGATGCGATCAACAAGCACAACGAGCGTGAGCCGGCTCGGCGGGTGTTGTTCCTCAATTATTCGGCGGTCGACCCGGTGTTGACCAACGAGAAGTGCAGCTTCTGGCATTTCCGCTTCGACGCCCATGCCGACATGCGGGTGGCGGCCTTGATGACCATGATCAAGGACGACCGTGCGTTGCGCAGGGTCTACCTGATCGGCCAGGACTACAGCTTCGGCCAGGCGGTGTTGCGCGAGGTGCGGCGCCAGCTCGCGTTGCAGCGCCCCGACGTGCAGGTCGTCGGCGACGAACTGCATCCGGTCGGACGGATCAAGGACTTCCTGCCCTATGCCGCCAAGATCAAGGCCAGCGGGGCACAGGCGATCATCACCGGCAACTGGGGCAACGACCTGACGCTGCTCGTCAAGGCCGCGCGCGACGCCGGTTTCGACGGCAGCTTCTACACCTTCTACGGCAACGCACTGGGTGCGCCGGCCGCGATGGGCGAGGCCGGCATCGGCAAGGTGATCGCGGTCGCCGACTGGCTGCCCAACGTGCAGACCCCCGAGAGCGAGGCCTTCTACAAGGCCTTCCGCAAGCGTTATCCCGACCCGTCGGACGACTACGTGCACATGCGCATGCAGCTGATGATCGAGGCGCTTGCGCAGGCCATCGCGCAGGCGGGCGCGACGTCGCGCGACGCCGCCCTGGACGTCGTGGCCGTGGCGCGGGCGCTGGAGAACGTGTCGGTGCAACTGCAGGGGCAGGCCGGCCAGATGCGCGCGACCGACCACCAGTTCCAGCAGTCGCTGGTCGTGGGCGTCATGGACCGGGTCGGCACCGCGGGGGTTCCGTTCGACGTGGAAGGCTCGGGCTACGGCTTTCGCGTCGTCCGGACGCTGCCGGCGGCGGCCGCCGAGATGCCGACCAGCTGCCAGATGCATCGCCCCTGATTCCATCCCCGCGTCACCGTGTCGAAACGAGCCCTCCCATGCGCCATACCGTTCTGAACCTGCAGGAATCCCGCATCCGGGAGGTGGCCAACGCCGGTATCGGCCGCAGCGACGTGTTGCCGTTCTGGTTCGGCGAGAGCGACGAGGTCACGCCGGAGTTCATCCGACAGGCGGCGATCGATTCGCTGCAGCGCGGCGAGACCTTTTACGGACACAACCTGGGCTTGCCGGAGCTGCGCGAGGCGATCGCGCGTTACATGGCCACCGTGCACCAGCCCATCGCCAGCGACCGGCTGGCCGTGACCTCGGGCGGGGTCAATGCGCTGATGCTGGCGGTGCAGGCGCTGGTGGACGCCGGCGACGAGGTGGTGGCGGTCACGCCGGTGTGGCCCAACCTGGTGGCGCAGCCCGAGATCCTGGGCGCGCGGGTGCGCTGTGTCTCGCTGCAGCCGGAAGGCGGCGCCTGGAAGCTGGACATGCAGGCCCTGCTCGAGGCGGTGACCGCGCGTACGCGGGTGCTGATCATCAATGCGCCGAACAACCCGACCGGATGGACCTTGACGCGCGACGAGCAGCTGCGCATCGCCGAGCATTGCCGCGCCACCGGTACCTGGATCCTGGCCGACGAGGTGTACGAACGCCTGTATTTCGAAGGCGGCGCGCACGGCTGTGCGCCCAGTTTCCTGGACGTGTGCGATCCGCAGGACCGGCTGGTCGTCGTGCACAGTTTCTCCAAGAGTTTCCTGATGACCGGCTGGCGCCTGGGCTGGCTGGTGATGCCGGCGGCGATGACGCCCCAGATCGGCAAGCTGATCGAGTTCAACACCTCCTGCGCGCCGGTGTTCGTGCAGCGCGCGGCGATGACGGCGCTGGCGCGCACCGACGACGTGACGCCCCGGGTCGTGGCCCATCTCAGGCACTGCCGCGACACGCTGGTGCCGCTGCTGCAGGCCTTGCCCGGCGTCGACGTGGCCCCGGCGCCCGGCGGCATGTATGCGTTTTTCCGGCTCCGCGGCGCCAGCGACTCGCTGGCCACCGCCAAGCGGCTGGTGCTGGAGGCGGGGATCGGCCTTGCGCCCGGTGTGGCCTTCGGCGCCAGCGATGCCGACCCGGCCGGCTGCTGGCTGCGCTGGTGCTTCGCGTCGCGCGATCCGCAGCGGCTGGTCGCGGGTGTCGAGCGCCTGCGCGCCTGGCTCGATCGCTGAGCCTACGGCCGCCGCGGCCGCTCGGGTTATACTCTGCGGGCTTTGCATTTCGCACAAGCGCACGTCAGGGGCAGTTCCAGCGCCTGGCGCAAGTTGTCAACCCGGAGCGCTCGCCATTGCGGCAGGTGCCCCAACAGAGGAAATATCGAATGATCGCATCCAGTGTCAAGGCAACCGTCATTGCCGACAATGCCCGCAAGTCCGGTGATACCGGCAGCCCCGAAGTGCAGGTTGCCCTGCTGACGGCCCGTATCAACGAACTCACCCCCCACTTCAAGACCCACGCCAAGGACCACCACGGTCGCCGCGGCTTGTTGCGCATGGTGAGCCGCCGGCGCAAGCTGCTGGACTACCTCAAGTCCAAGGATGCGGAGCGTTACACCGCACTGATCGCCAAACTCGGCCTGCGCAAGTAAGCCGCAGTTCCATGACAAGCGCCTGGGTTGCACGACTGCCTCAGGCGCTTTGTCGTTTGCAGGGATAGGGAGACAACACGGTTTGGCGATGGGCGGCGTGCCGCTCCAGCGTCAAGGCAAGGGCAGAGCGAAGCTGTGTCATTCCAGGGATGTTCGGGCCACGGCGCCGAATACCGCTGGAATGGCATCGTGTTCTGCCAGGTTGGCTCCAGGCTCCGGCGAGGTGGCCGACACCTCCCATTACAACCAGGAGAACACAACATGAGCATGTTCAAGAAAGTCAGCAAGACCTTCCAGTGGGGACCGCATTCGGTCACGATGGAAACCGGCGAGATCGCACGCCAGGCCTCCGGCGCCGTCGTGGTCAACATCGACGACACCGTCGTGCTGGCCACCGTCGTGGCCAAGACCGAAGCCAAGGCCGGCCAGGACTTCTTCCCGCTGACCGTCGACTACACCGAAAAGGCCTATGCCGCCGGCAAGATCCCGGGCAGCTTCTTCAAGCGTGAAGGCCGTCCGAGCGAACTCGAGACGCTGACCTGCCGCCTGATCGATCGCCCGATCCGCCCGCTGTTCCCCGAAGGTTTCTACAACGAAGTCCAGGTCATCGTGCACGTGCTGAGCCTGAACCCCGAGGTGCAGGCCGACATCGCGGCCATGATCGCCACCAGCGCGGCGTTGTCGGTCAGCGGCATTCCGTTCAACGGCCCGATCGGCGCCGCCCGCGTCGGTTACGTCAACGGCGAATACGTGCTCAACCCGGGCCAGACCCAGCTCAAGGACAGCCAGCTCGACCTCGTCGTGGCCGGTACCGAAGCCGCCGTGCTGATGGTCGAGTCCGAAGCCGACCAGCTGTCGGAAGAGATCATGCTGGGCGCCGTCGTGTTCGGCCACGAGCAGGGCAATGTCGCGATCGCCGCGATCAACGATCTGGTGCGCGACGCCGGCAAGCCGGTCTGGGACTGGAAAGCCCCGGCGCGTGACGAAGAACTGATCGCCAAGGTCGAGGCCCACGGTGCCGAGAAACTGGCCGCCGCGTACCAGATCCGCAACAAGCAGGAGCGTACCCAGGCCTGCCGCAGCGCCTACGCCGCCGTGATGGACGGCCTCAAAGCCGATGGCGTCGAGTTCGACGGCGTCAAGGTCGAGAGCCTGCTGTTCGACATCGAAGCGCGTATCGTGCGTGGCCAGATCCTGGCCGGCGAGCCGCGTATCGACGGTCGCGACACCCGCACCGTGCGTGCGATCGAGATCCGCAACGGCGTTTTGCCGCGTACCCATGGCTCGGCCCTGTTCACCCGTGGTGAAACCCAGGCGCTGGTCGTGGCCACGCTGGGCACCGAGCGTGATGCGCAGCGTATCGATGCGCTGGCTGGCGAGTTCCAGGACCGCTTCATGCTGCACTACAACATGCCTCCGTTCGCCACCGGCGAAGCCGGCCGTTTCGGTACGCCCAAGCGCCGCGAGATCGGTCACGGCCGCCTGGCCAAGCGCGCGCTGATCGCCGCGCTGCCGGCGAAGGACGATTTCCCCTACACCATGCGTGTCGTGTCCGAAGTGACCGAATCCAACGGCTCCTCGTCGATGGCCTCCGTCTGCGGCGGCTGCCTGGCGCTGATGGACGCCGGCGTGCCGATGAAGGCCCATGTGGCCGGTATCGCCCTGGGCCTGATCAAGGACGGCAACAAGTTCGCCGTGCTGACCGACATCCTGGGTGACGAAGATCACCTGGGCGACATGGACTTCAAGGTCGCCGGTACGACCAACGGCATCTCCGCGCTGCAGATGGACATCAAGATCCAGGGCATCACGAAGGAGATCATGCAGGTCGCGCTGGCCCAGGCCAAGGAAGCGCGCATGCACATCCTGGGCAAGATGCAGGAGGCGATGTCCACGGCCAAGACCGAGGTGTCGAACTTCGCACCGCGCCTGTATACGATGAAGATCAACCCCGAGAAGATCCGCGACGTGATCGGCAAGGGCGGCGCGACGATCCGGGCGCTGACCGAGGAGACCGGCTGCACGATCGACATCGGCGAGGACGGCACGATCACGATCGCGTCGGCCGATTCCGACAAGGCCGAGTTCGCGAAGAAGCGCATC
>JBFIDI010000196.1:0-9773 GCA_041581405.1 Burkholderiaceae bacterium | reverse complement strand
GGCCGGCGCGCTGGTGCACGTCTACACCGACGGCAGCGTGCTGGTCAACCACGGCGGCACCGAGATGGGCCAGGGGCTGAACACCAAGGTCGCGCAGGTGGTGGCCGACGAACTCGGCATCGCGTTCGACAAGGTGCTGGCCACCGCCAGCGACACCAGCAAGATCCCGAACGCGTCGGCCACCGCCGCGTCGGCCGGCACCGACCTGAACGGGCGCGCGGCGCAGTTCGCTGCGCGCAACGTGCGCGACAACCTGGCCCAGTTCGTCTGCGGCCTGGACGGCTGCGGCGCCGGCGCCATCCGCTTCGCCGGTGGCCAGGTGATCTCGCCCACGGCCTCGCGCAGCTTCGAGGAGGTGGTGCGCCTGGCGTATGCCAACCGTATCCAGCTGTGGAGCGACGGTTTCTACCGCACGCCCAAGATCCACTACGACAAGACCACGCTGACCGGGCGGCCGTTCTACTACTTCGCGTACGGCGCGGCCTGCACCGAGGTCGCGATCGACACGCTGACCGGCGAGAGCCGGGTGCTCAAGGTCGACATCCTGCACGACGTGGGCCGCTCCATCAACCCGGCCATCGACATCGGCCAGATCGAGGGCGGCTTCGTGCAGGGCATGGGCTGGCTGACGACCGAGCAGCTGGTGTGGAACGACAAGGGCCTGCTCACGACCCACGCGCCGAGCACCTACAAGATCCCGGCCACCGGCGACATTCCGGAACACTTCAAAATCGACCTGTGGCCGGAGCCCAACCGCGAAGACAACGTGTTCGGCTCCAAGGCCGTGGGCGAGCCGCCGTTCATGCTGGCGATCAGCGTGTTCGAGGCCTTGCGTGCGGCGGCGGGCGCGGTCGACCCGGACGGGCGCACGCCGATTCCGATGACGGCGCCGGCGACGGCGGAAAACGTGTTGAACGCCGTGCCGCGACGCGGCGGCTAGACCCCCGCCAGCGACCGCAGGCCGCTCGGGTCGACCAGGTTCACGACCCGGCCCGAACCGCTGATCAGGCTGCGTTCGCGCAGATGGCGCAACACCCGCGACAGGGTTTCGGGCGCGATGCCCAGTTGCGCGGCGATCAGCCGCTTGCGCTGCTGCAGCATCACCGCCACCGAACCCTGGGCGCTGGTCTGCGCATGGCGCAGCAGCCACTCGGCGCAACGCGCCTCGGCATCCTTGGCCAGGCGGCTGACGGCCAGCTCGCTTTGTTGCCAGTGGGCCGCCGCGATGTCGCGCAGCAGGGTCTGCGCGGATTCCGGCAGGCTCTCGAGCCAGCGGCGGAAACTGGGCAAGGCCAGGCGGCGCATCTTGACGCGGGTCTCGGTGACCACGTCCACCAGGCTGGGCCGGCCCAGGATCGCCGCACTGGCTTCGAGCCAGAACGGCCCTTCGACCGTGCCGAGCAGGTGGGTCAGCTCCTCGCCGTCCATCAGGCCCAGTTCGACCCGCCCGGTCTCGACGAACACCACGCCATCGGCGAGTTTGCCGCGCTGCAACAACACCACTCCGGGCTCGGCCGCGGACCGTTCGGCAGGGAGATCAAGCAACTCGTTTGGCAACATGGAGCCCAATGTGCCGCGTAACGGAGTCGGCAACCTTGAGCAATATCAAACTTGGCGCGCAAACGGCCGACCGGTGCCCGGCTTGCCCGACCATGTCAAATCCACGGCACAATTCCAGCTTTGCGCGCCATGCCCGATCACTCCGACCCCGTGTTGCCCTCTCCCCCATTCGACGTGCTGCGCCTGGACCATGTCGTGCTGCGCGTGGCCGACGTCGAACGCGCCATCGCGTTCTACGCGCGCGCGCTTGGTTGCACGGTGGTCAAGCGGCGCGACGATCTCGGCCTGGTCCATCTGCGCGCCGGCGCGTCGATGCTCGACCTGATCGCCGTCGACGGCCCGCTGGGACGCAAGGGCGGGGCCGCGGCCGGCGTCGAGGCGCGCAACGTCGACCATGTGTGCCTGCGCGTGGAGCCCTTCGACGAACCCGCACTGGCGCAGCACCTGCGTGCGGCGGGCGCCCCGCCGCTGGCTCCCGCCACGACCAACTTTGGCGCCGAGGGCAACGGGCCTTCGCTGTATTTCCACGATCCCGACGGCAACACGATCGAACTCAAGGGAGCGGCAACGCCATGAGCCTGGATACCTGGCTGATCTATTTCCTGGCCGCACTCGGCCTGTCCTTGTCGCCCGGCCCGAACGGGCTGCTGGCGCTGACCCACGGCGCCTTGCACGGCCGGCGCAAGACGCTGTACACGATCTGCGGCGGCGCCTTCGGTTTCGTCATCGTCATCGCGTTGTCCATGTTCGGCATCGGCGCCCTGCTGCAGGCATCGCTGCTCTGGCTGACGGTGCTCAAGTGGGTCGGCGGGGCCTACCTGGTCTGGCTCGGCATCCAGGTCTGGCGTTCGCCACCGGTGGGCATCGAGCCACTCGCGCAGGCGCCCGCGCGCTCGGGCGCTTCGCTGTTCCGCCAGGGCGCGTTGTCGGCACTGACCAATCCCAAGGCCATCCTGTTCTTCGCCGCGTTCCTGCCGCAGTTCATCGATCCGGCGCGCAGCCTGGTGCTGCAGTTCGCGATCATGGCCGGGACGTTTGCCGCCATCGAGATCGCGTTCGAGGCATCCGTCGCCAGCCTGTCGCAGCGTATCCGCCCCTGGCTGCAGCGCGTGGGACGCCGCTTCAACCAGGTCTGCGGCGGCATCTTCATGGCCATCGGCGCCGTGTTGTCGCTGCGGGCCTGAGGCATCGCGCCGGCGCCGGCGCCTTCACGACACCAGGATGGCCCGGAAGTCGTTGACGTTGGTATGGGTCGGGCCTGTGAACACCAGGTCGCCCAGCGGCTCGAAGAAGCCGTAGGCATCGTTGCGCTGCAGGTAGTCGGCGATCTTCATGTCGAGCCGCGCCGCCCGCGCCAGCGTGTCCGGCGTCACGAAGGCTCCCGCGTTGTCCTCGACGCCGTCGATGCCGTCGGTATCGGCAGCCAGCGCATGGACGCCCGGCTGGCCCTGCAAGGCCTCGGCCAGCCCCAGGCAGAACTCGCCGGCCCGGCCGCCACGGCCGCGCGCCACGCCCGGCGCACGCGGTCGCACCGTGACCGTCGTCTCGCCGCCACTGAGGATCACGCACGGCCGCGCAAACGGCTGGCCCCGCCGCGCCACCGCCCGCGCCAGCGCGGCATGGACCTTGCCGACCTCGCGCGACTCGCCTTCGATCGCATCGCTCAGGATATGGGCGGTCAGGCCGGCCGCACGGGCGGCGTCGGCCGCCGCTTCGAGGCTTTGTTGCGGTGTCGCGATCAGATGCACCTCGTGGTGTGCGAACCGCGGGTCGCCGGCCTTGGGCGTTTCCAGCTCGCCGCGTTCGAGCGCCTGCACGATGGCCGGCGGCACGTCGATCGCGTAGCGCCGCAGGATGGCCAGCGCCTGTGCGCAGGTGCTGGCATCGGGCACGGTCGGGCCGCTGGCGATAACGCTGGGGTCGTCTCCGGGCACGTCGCTGATCGCCAGCGTCACGACCCGCGCCGGCGCACAGGCCGCGGCCAGCCGCCCCCCCTTGACCCGCGACAGGTGCTTGCGCACGCAATTCATTTCCGTGATGCTTGCGCCACTGGCCAGCAGCGCCTGGTTCACGGCCTGCTTGCCGGCGAAGTCCAGCCCGTCGACCGGCAGGCTGAGCAAGGCCGAACCGCCGCCGGAGATCAGGCACAACACCAGATCCTTCGATGTGAGGCCTTCGGTCAGCGCCAGCATGCGCCGTGCCGCCTGCTGGCCGGCCTCGTCCGGCACCGGGTGCGAGGCCTCGACCACCTCGATGCGCTGCGCCAGGCCGGCGGCCCGCGGCGGCACGTGCCCGTAACGGGTCACGACCAAGCCCGACAGCGGCGCGTCGGCCGGCCAGGCCGCCTCGACGGCCTGCGCCATCGCCGCGCCCGCCTTGCCGGCGCCGAGCACCAGCGTGCGCCCGCCGGGACCCGGCGGCGGCGGCAGGCAGGCCGCGGTGACCTGGGCCGGCAAGGCCCGGGTCACGGCCGCGCGGTACAGCTGGTCGAGCAAGGCGCGGGCCCGGCGCGTATCGTGCGCGGTAGTATCTGCAGAGTCGGTGGCGGATGGTTGCTCGGTCATTCTCCGATTGTGCCCAACTCCCGCCCAGCCGCACCCGCACCCGCCACGGACCTCCATGATGAAGACCCTGTTGATCCGCAATGCCACACACGTCGCCACCTGCGATGCCGACGACCCGGCCCGTTCGCGCGAACTGCGCGACGCGTCGGTGCTGGTGCGCGGCAACCGCATCGAAGCCATCGGTCCGGCCAGCGAACTGCCCCGGGAAGCCGACGAGGTCATCGATGCGCGCGGCCGGCTGGTGACGCCGGGCCTGGTCAATACCCACCACCACATGTTCCAGTCGCTGACGCGCGCCATCCCGGCGGTGCAGAACGCCGAGCTGTTCTCGTGGCTGCAGGGGCTGTACCCGCTGTGGGCCGGGCTGACGCCCGAGATGGTGCACGTGTCCACCCAGGTCGCGATGGCGGAACTGCTGCACAGCGGCTGCACCACCAGCAGCGACCACCTGTACCTGTATCCGAATGGGGTGCGGCTCGACGACAGCCTGCACGCGGCCCGGGACATCGGCATGCGTTTCGTCGCCTGCCGCGGCAGCATGAGCGTCGGACAGTCGCTCGGCGGCCTGCCGCCGGACACACTGGTCGAGGACGAAGCCCACATCCTGCGCGATGCGCAGCGGCTGATCGAGCAGTACCACGATGCCGGCCACGGCGCCATGCTGCAGATCGCGCTGGCACCGTGTTCCCCGTTCTCGGTCAGCCGCTCACTGATGCGCGAGACGGCCGCGCTGGCGCGCAGCTTCGGCGTGCGGCTGCACACCCACCTGGCGGAAAACGACCACGACGTCGCCTACAGCCGCGAGAAGTTCGGCTGCAGCCCGGCCCAATACGCACAGGAACTGGGATGGCTGGGCGAAGACGTCTGGCACGCGCACTGCGTCAAGCTCGACGAGCAGGGCATCGGCCTGTTCGCCGCCACGCGCACCGGAGTCGCCCACTGCCCCTGCAGCAACATGCGCCTGGCCAGCGGCATCGCGCCGGTGCGGCGCATGCTGGACGCCGGTGTCCCGGTGGGCCTGGGCGTCGACGGATGCGCCAGCAACGACGGCGCCCACATGGTCGCCGAGGCGCGCCAGGCCCTGCTGCTGGCCCGGGTCGGCCGCGCGATGGCGCCACCGACGCCGGACGCCGATGGTCGACCGGTCCATGGCTGCGACCGCGGCCCGGCCGAGATGACGGCGCGCGATGCGCTGGCGCTGGCCACGCGGGGTGGTGCCCGGGTGCTGGGACGCACCGACATCGGCCATCTGGCGCCCGGCATGTGCGCCGACCTGGCGTTGTTCGATCTGCGCAGCCTGGGTTTCGCCGGTGGCGCGGTCCACGACCCGGTGGGCGCGCTGATGTTGTGCGCCAGTGCCCCGGCCAGCCATGTGGTGGTCGATGGCCGGGTCGTGGTGCGCGACGGCCACCTGTGCACGATCGACCTGGAGCCGTTGCTGGAACGCCACAACCGGCTGGCGACGACACTGGCAATGGGACAATAAGCCGCCATGACCGTGGCAGACCGCGCCAACGCGCAATGACGAAAGCCCCTTCCATGTCGATCCTGCGCCCGACACTGCCACACGGCCGCCCTGCCCGCGCGGCGTCCGCATCATGAGCTGGTTGTCCCGACTCTGGCCCTGGGGCCGGCAACAGGCCTCCCGACCCGACGCACGCGCCGAGACGTTCGACCTGACGCCGGCGCGGATCGAACCGGTCGAGAAACCGGTCGAGGAACCGTCCGCCCCGCTGGCCTCCGTGCGTCCGGTCCTGCCCTGGCTGCTGGGCTGCGGCGAACTGAGCGACACGCCGATCACGCCGATCGAACGCCAGGCACTCGACGCCGTCGCCCGCACGCTGGCACTGCCCGAAATTCCGGACAACCTGTTGCCGCGCGCGGCAGCGCTGATTCCGCAGCTGATCGCCCTGGTGCGCCAGACCGACCTGCCCACGCCGGCGATCGCCGAGCGCATCGGCAGGGACGCGGTGCTGGCGGCCGAGGTGATGCGCCTGGCCAGCAGCCCGTATTACCGCGTACAGGGCGAGGTCACCGACCTGGAACAGGCGATCTCGCTGATCGGGCTGCAGGGTCTGCAGACGGTGATCGCCCGCGTGTTGCTCAAGCCGATCTACCAGTCGCCGCCGGGCCCGTTGAGCGGGCGCGCCAGCCCGCGCATGTGGGACCACTCGGAAGCCCTGGCACGCCACACCGCCATCCTGGCGACCCCGGCCGGCCAGCCGGTGTTCGACGGTTACCTGGCCGGGATGCTGCACGACACCGGATGGACCGTCGCATTCAGCATCATCGACCGTGCCGGCATCGCGTTGCCGGTGCCGCCGTCGCAGGCCTTCGGCGCCGCGCTGACCGAGCAGATGCACCGCCTGTTCGGCCTGGCCGCGCAGCGCTGGGAGATCACGCCGGGATTCACCGCCCTGGCCAAGGACGCCCGGCGCAACGGCCTGGTGGCCGCCACGCACCCGCTGGCACAGGTGCTGCAGCAGGCGCAGCAGTCCGCTTTAGAGGAACTGAGCGACGTAAAGTGAGCGCGCACCGGGCAGCCGGATCTTGCTATGACTTGACAGCAATCTTGCCAGTTCAAACCGTAGTGATCGACACGGTTTGACAATCATCGGTTGCATTACGCGTATCTCTTCCAATAATCAACGGCGACGCCGTGTACAGGCGATTGGCAGGGCACGCGTCGCAGGGTCTGTGAATCGTTCCCCGACCCGATCGGAACGCATAGCCGAATGGCGAACGAACGGGTTCAACCTCCAAAGGTCCCAGCCAACCTTAGGGCGATTGCAGGGCTGCGAACGTCACTGCTTCCTCTTGGCCAACATCTCCAGCAGCGATGCTATTCGCATCCGAGTCGGTGGCATGTCAAGGACCGGGATACCGTCGACGATCAGTATCACCCTTGCACCCTTCGGTGAACCCGATCGAATTCTGTCCTTGACCCACTTGAACCGCTCTGGCAAATAGTCGTCTGTCGCATTTACATTCGCACCAGCCGTCGGCACCTCGACCACCTCAATGGCGTCGGCCCAAGGAGCAGTCTTCAATACGAGACCGTCACCAGCTTCCCACTGCGAGTGCAACTCCGAATTCGGCGCATAGACGTATATGAGTTGCACTTTGCTCCTGCTTTCACCCGCAACGGCTTCTGCCGCTTTTCCAACTACGATGTCATCACCCACTGCATACAGTATGCAAGTCGCATCCTGTGCTGTCTTGGCGCAATAACTCAATAGTTCCGACGCAAACGCACTGCTATCCTGCGAGTCTTTTCTTGCGCCCACGAAGGCTTGTCGGGAAAAGAGCGTGAAAGCATACGCTTTGGCGACCGTCTCTTTGCTGTAATTCGCAGCCTGCTGAGTTGCCGCATCAGTGGTCGGTCCTGGGTACCGATTCGGATCAAATCGGCCCTCCGAGAGGAAAACAGATCGATGGGGAGTAAGTGGCGACTTGTCCATTCCCGACGCCACTTTGTTTCCAAAGGCGTACAAAGCACAAGGCACTCTTGCATACCATTCACACCTTTCCAGAGCCATCATGATCACTGCCTGATCGCTCAATCGGGTTCTGCCAAATCTTGGCTGAAGCCATGACTCGAACCAACTTCCATCTGGAGACACGGCCAACGCCTTAGGGCCACTCCAATCAGCATATCGATCCAGAAGTTCGCCCCGTGTACTTCGCGCTAATTCGGTGATTGGAGCATTTGAAGCAGAAAAATCTACTCCAGGGACAAAGCCGTCAAGCTGCAATGGCTGAGCCCATACGAGTCGCGAAACGAAAAGCAGTCCAAAACAGATGAGCAGGGCGACGCGCAGGCAGTCTGTGCTGCGGGTCCCTGTCCGGCCATCCACCTTGGTTGTCTTTACTCTGTATAACTGATTCGCGAACATGCGACTTACCTTTCAGAGTTGCCAAGTCAATCATCAACGTGTAGTCGAATCGAGGTGCAAAGTCCAATACTCCTGACCAGTGCTGACACTATGCGGTATGGTCAGGTCTAGGTCGCACGCTCAAAAAGGTGGTTGACAGGCAGCGGTACACGGCAGGGACGACCAAAACCAGCTTCAACTCGGAAGTCACGAACCCGCATGGATCGCCGTGGCTAATAGATAGCCTGCAACTGGCAATTCCTACATCATCTCCAAACCAAAAACAGCGAGGCTTCGCTTGGGGCGATGCTCACACTACAACATACCGTCCGGGCCGGTGGTTGACGGCCAGCACCAGGTTCAGCACCACGGCGCCGAGCACCGACCAGGCCACCCGTTGCCAGTCGGTGATCCACAAGGCCCCCGCGACGATCGCCCCGTCGATGGCCATCTGCACCGTGCCCGCACGCCAGCCGTAACGCTCCTGCAGATACAGCACCAGCACGTTGACGCCGCCCAGGCTGGCGCGGTGGCGGAACAGGATCAGCATGCCCACGCCGCACAACAAGCCGCCCAGCACCGATGCCGTGCCCGGCGCCAGGTAGTCGATGCCGATGCCGTGGGGCAGCAACTGCGCGAACACCGACAACAGGCTGACCGCGGCAAAGGTCTTGAGCGTGAACTGCGCGCCGAGGCGCCGCCAGGCGAACCAGTAGAACGGCAGGTTGACCAGGAAAAACGCGACGCCGAAATCCATGCCGCTGGCGTAACCCAGCAGGAAAGCCAGCCCGGCGGTGCCACCCGTGAGCAGGCCGCTCTTGCCGAACAACACCACCCCGAAGGCCACCAGCAAGGTGGCGCTGACGAGCGCCTGCACGTCTTCGTGGGTGCGATGGCGCGCCGGGGTGGCGGCGACGGGGCCGCGCGCGAGCGCGGCGGCATCGGAAGACGGTGGAGCGGACATGGTGGTGCGGGTGGCGGTGGCCGGCACAGGCCGGTCGATGGCTGGCAGCATACGGCCATGCGCACAGGCGCGACTTGATCCAGCGCAGGTCTCCGGCGATGCGCGCGCCGGCACCGAAGCGCCGGACGGCGTCGTCGTCGTTATTCGATCTTCGCGCCGGCCGTGAACCAGCGCCCGATCAGCGCGCGTTCGGCCTCGGTGATGCCGGTGGAGTTGTTCATCGGCATCACCCGGGTCACCACGGCCTGCTGGTAGACCGCCTGGGCATGTTGCTTGAGCTGGGCCGGCGCGTCGAGACGCACGTTCTTCATCTGGACCTGGGCGCCATGGCACATGGCGCAACGCTGCTCGACCACCGCCAACACCTCGGCCACCGACGGCGCCGGTTGCGTCGACGCGGGCGCGGCGGCAGCGGCCATGGCCGGTTGCGGCGCGGGCCGCAACCATGCGGCGGTCGCGACGATGACCAGCACGCCGACCAGCGCATACGGCCACGGATGGCGGTTGCGGCCGAGCTTGTAGCCATGGCGCATCACGAAGAACTGGCGGATCGCCGCGCCGGCGAACATCAGCAGGATCAGCACCAGCCAGTTCTGCGGATGGCTGTAGGTGAAGCTGTAGTGGTTGCTCAGCATCGCGAACAACACCGGCAGCGTGAAATAGGTGTTGTGCACGCTGCGCTGCTTGGCGCGCTGGCCGTGGATCGGATCGACCGGCCGGCCTTCGCGCAGGTCCTTCACCGTCGTGCGCTGGCCCGGGATGATCCAGAAGAACACGTTGGCGCTCATCGCCGTGGCCAGCATCGCGCCG